>NZ_JBFUIC010000005.1:0-94435 GCF_056402075.1 Pseudomonas sp. P4_C3 | reverse complement strand
CGATGGCGGCCTGACAGTCAACAGAGATGTTGAATTTGATGGCCTCATCGCGAGCAAGTCGAATCGTCGCACCGTCGCTCCCGCAGTTGTTTTAGGTATGCCCGAAGATCAGCGGCGGTCAGCGACCACGCCAATCAACACCAACACCACCAACAACACCGGCGCCAGGCTGTAGTTGTTGAACTGGCTCAAGCCGCGCACGACCCATGGCGTGGCGTAGATCAGCGCCGCACCGCTGCCGATCATGCACAGCAGGGACATCAGTGGCACGCGCAACGCGCCGGCGATGCTGCCCAGACGCTGCTCGACCCAGCCTTTGAAATCCGCACCAAACAGCACCAGCAGGCAGCCCACCAGGGCCAAGGCGATTTCCGAGAGGTTGCTGCGGCTCCAGCGAGACACGGTGGCAAGCAGGTCGAGTACCAAATCCATTCGATTTCCTTATGTCAGAAATTTCTGCAGCAAGTCGTTGAGGAAGAGTTGTCCGCGCATCGTGGCTACCAGACGTGACGGTTCGACCTGCAACAGGCCGCTTTGTTCGGCTTCACGGCGGCCTTCAGCAAGGCTTTCCAGCGTCATGCCGGTACGTTCCGGGTACAGCCGCGATTCGACGCCTTCAGTCAGGCGCAGCGCGTTCATCAGGAATTCGAACGGCATTTCATCGTTGCCCAGCGCTTTCTCGCCAGCCAGGAAGCTCTTGGCCGGATTCAGGTAATCCTTCGGCAGGCGGGTCTTCCAGGTGCGAATGATGCGCCCGTCCGGATGGCTGAGCTTGCCATGGGCGCCGGCGCCGATGCCAATGAAGTCGCCAAAACTCCAGTAATTGAGGTTGTGGCGCGCCGGGCGACCGGGCAGGGCGTAGGCCGAGACTTCGTATTGCGCGTAACCATGTTCAGCCAGCAGCGCTTGTCCGGCTTCCTGGATGTCCCAGAGCGTGTCGTCTTCCGGCAGCGTCGGCGGCTGGTTCCAGAATACCGTGTTCGGTTCCAGGGTCAGTTGATACCACGACAGGTGTGTCGGTTTCAGGGCGATGGCTGTGCGCAGGTCCGCCAGGGCATCGTCCAGGGACTGATTCGGCAAGCCATGCATCAAGTCCAGGTTGAAGTTGTCGAACCCGGCCTGCCGCGCCATGCCGGCGGCACGTACGGCTTCGTCGCCGTTGTGGATCCGCCCCAGGGCCTCGAGCTTTTCTTGCTGAAAGCTCTGGATGCCGATCGACAGGCGATTGATCCCCAGTTTCCGGTACGCCACGAACTTGTCTTGCTCGAACGTCCCCGGATTGGCTTCCAGCGTGATTTCGATGTCGCTGGCAAACGGGATGCGTTGTTCGACGCCTTTGAGCAAGCGACCCAGCGAATCAGCGCTGAACAGGCTTGGTGTGCCGCCACCAAAGAAAATCGAGCTCAGCTCACGACCATAAACGGCGTGCAGGTCCTGATCGAGATCGGCCAGCAAGGCGTCGACGTACTCTTCTTCCGGCAGCACGGGGCTGGCGGTGTGGGAGTTGAAGTCGCAATAAGGGCATTTGCGCACGCACCACGGGATATGGATATACAGCGCCAGCGGCGGCAGCACAGACAGGGCTGCCCGAGGCGATTGTGCATCGCCGCCGAAGATCAGCGGCGACGCGGATGATTCACGGGTCATTTCAAGCCCAGACGCTGGCGCAGCAGATCCATTGCACGGGCGCGGTGGCTGATCTGGTTCTTGTCGCTTGGGCTAAGTTCGGCGCTGGAGCAATCACGCTCAGGCACCCAGAACAGCGGATCGTAGCCAAAACCGTGTTCGCCGCTGGCCTGGGTCAGGATTCGCCCGTGCCACAAACCTTCACAGAGGATCGGCAGCGGATCATCGGCGTGGCGCACCAAGGCCAGCACGCATACGAACTGCGCGCCACGTTCGGCTTCGGGTACGTCTTTCAACACGTCGAGCAACTTGGCGTTGTTCGCCGCATCGCCCTTGCCGTCGGCATAACGCGCCGAGTAGATGCCTGGCGCGCCGCCCAGGAAATCCACCGCCAGCCCGGAATCGTCGGCCAGCGCCGGCAGGCCGGAAATGCGCGCGGCATTGCGGGCCTTCAGGATGGCGTTTTCGACGAACGACAGGCCGGTTTCTTCAGGCTCGACGCTGCTGAACTCGCCAATCGAGCGCAGATGCACCGACTCGCCGAGCATGGCCTGGAGTTCCTTGAGTTTGCCGGCGTTATGGCTGGCCAATACGAGCTGCGTGAAGTTGATCATTGGCCGGGGAAGAGCTCTTGGTTGAAATTGATGGTGTTGATCTTGTCGCCGGTCTGCACCTTGATGTCGAAGGTGCGGACTTCCTGCTGATCCACTGGATATTGCGCAATGTAGTAGATCGCGCCTTGTTCGGTGATCTGTTTGAACTGCAGTGGCACGGTCTGGCTGGTCAGGTCTTTGATCGAGCCGCTCACCTGGGCCATCTGTGGCTTGCCTTCCTTGAGGACCGAAATGTTGATCACGCCCTGATTCTTGCTGCGGATCAGTTCGGCGGACTTGGCAATGTCCGGTGTCAGATAGGTGGAATTGAAGGTGTTGTAGTGCACTGTCACGTCGCCGAAGGTTTCCTGGCGCTCGCCTTTGATGGCGTCAGCGGCCATGGCGGTGACGCTCAGGCAGGCAGTGAGTAGAAACAACGCTAGACGACCCATGATCGTTCTCCTTGAAATAGGGTGGATCAGACTGCGACCTTGTGGTCGGAAAGTCCCGGGCTGCTGACCCGGTAGATTCCGATCTCACCTAACAGATTAGGCCATAGCTTACTGGCCCACCCGTGCCGATGCTGTTGATCCACGGCAAGCCGATCAATGACCTTCGCTTCACGTTCGCGACACAAGGCTTCAAAGTCCGCGAAGGTGCAGAAGTGAATGTTCGGCGTGTTGTACCAGGTGTAGGGCAGGAACTCGGAAACCGGCATGCGGCCCTTGCTCGCCAGGTACCAGCGGCAGCGCCAGTGACCGAAATTCGGGAAAGTGATGATGCACTGCCGGCCCACGCGCAGCATTTCCTCGAGGATCTTGTCCGGGTAGTGCACAGCTTGCAGCGCCTGGGTCATGACCACGATGTCGAAACTGTTGCTGGCAAAGTTACCCAGGCCCTTGTCCAGGTCCTGTTCGATGACGTTGATGCCCTTGGCCACGCACTCGGCGATGTTGTCGGCGTCGTTTTCCAGGCCATAACCGGTGACTTGCTTGTTATCGCGCAGCCAGGTCAGCAGTTCGCCATCGCCGCACCCGAGGTCGAGCACGCGGCTGCCGGCGGGGATCCATTCCTGGATGATTTCCAGATCAGCTCTCATGGCTTTCTCACAACGTAATGCGGTTCATGTAATTGCCGAATGCCTGCAGGTAGCGCGGGATCGGAATCAGGAAGGCGTCGTGGCCTTGCGGTGCGTCGATCTCGAGGTAGCAGACGTCCTTGCGCGCGGCCATCAGCGCGTCCACCAGTTCCCGCGAGCGGGCAGGAGAGAAGCGCCAGTCGGTGGTGAACGACATCACGCAGAACTTGGCCTTGGCACCTTCAAAGGTTTTTGCCAGGTTATCGTCGAAGTTCGCCGCCGGATCGAAGTAATCGAGCGCTTTGGTCATCAACAGATACGTATTGGCATCGAAGCGTCCGGAGAACTCTTCGCCCTGATAGCGCAGGTAGCTTTCAACCTGGAACTCGACGCTGTGGAAGTCGTAGTTGAGCTTTTCGCTCTTCAGCCCTCGGCCGAATTTTTCGCCCATGGAGTCGTCGGACAGGTAGGTGATGTGCCCGACCATCCGCGCCAGCATCAGGCCGCGCTTGGGGATCACGTTGTGTTCCTGGAACGAACCGCCGTGGAATTCCGGGTCGGTGAGAATCGCCTGGCGCGCCACTTCGTTGAACGCGATGTTCTGTGCCGACAGCTTGGGTGCCGAGGCGATGGCCAGGCAGTGACGGATGCGGTCTGGGTAGGTGATGCTCCATTGCATCGCCTGCATGCCGCCGAGGCTGCCGCCGATCACGGCCGCGAACTGGGCGATACCGAGGCGATCCGCCAGGCGCGCCTGGCTGTGCACCCAATCTTCGACGGTCAACACCGGGAAGTCGGCGCCGAACGGCTTGCCGGTGTCCGGGTTGATGCTGCTCGGGCCGGTGGAACCGTTGCAGCCGCCGAGGTTGTTCAGGCTGACCACGAAGAACTTGCTGGTGTCGATCGGCTTGCCGGGGCCGATGCAGCTGTCCCACCAACCGGGCTTGCGGTCGTCGGCGCTGTGGTAACCGGCGGCGTGGTGGTGACCGGACAGGGCATGGCAGATCAGCACGGCGTTGCTCGCCGTGGCGTTGAGCGTGCCGTAGGTTTCGTAAATCAGGTCATAGGCCGGGAGCGAACGTCCGCAGGCCAACGCCAGGGGTTCGCTGAAGTGCGCCACTTGCGGCGTCACCAGACCAACAGAATCGGGGGGAAAGGCAGCTGGCATCGACCCTGCTCTCATTGAAATGAGGCGTAAGTCTAAAGATCGCTGCCCCTAGCAGCAAGCTAACCCTTGCCCACTGTAGGAGCCGGCTTGCCGGCGAACCAGATGTCACGGTGTGTCAGTCACGCCGCCTTCGCTGGCAAGCCAGCTCCTACAGTAGGTTCAGCGTTCCAGTCCGGGCAAATCCGGCAGCTTCTTCGGTGAACAGATCCGCACCCGTTTCTGCCGGTTCAACTCACCACTGATCAGGCTGACCTGGCTCTTGGACACGCCAAAGGCCTTGGCCAGAAACGCCATCAGATAGGCGTTGGCCTTGCCCTCGACTGGCGGCGCGGTCAGGCGAATCTTCAGGCGATCGCCGTGCAGCCCGCAAAAATCATCACTGCGGGCTGCCGGTTGCAGGTGACACTCCAGAATCAGGTCGTCACCGTCCCAACGAAAGTAGCTCATCAGATCAGGCCGAGCAGCCCCTGCGGCATGAAGGCAAAGTACGCAAGGCGCGGGATCAGCCAGCTTTGCAGCAACTGGATCACAATGAACGCGAAGATCGGCGAGATGTCGAGACCACCCAGGTTAGGGATGATCCGGCGGAACGGTGCAAGGACCGGCTCAGTGATCTGAGCGACCAGTTCTGCGCCAGGGTTATGGCTGCCCGGTGCAACCCAGGACAGAATCACACTGATGATCATCGCGTAGAACAGAACATTCAAAAACAGCGAGAAAAGGGCGATCAGAGCCCAAGGCACCAACAGCAGCAAGTCGACCTCGAAGCCTTTGAGCAGCAGGATAACCGCCATCAGCACTATCTGCACGATCAGCGCCAGTACCAGTGACGACATGTCCAGCCCGAACATGCTCGGGATGACCCGGCGCAGAGGCTTGAGCAGTGGTTGCGTGGCCTTGACGATGAACTGGCAGAGCGGGTTGTAGAAATTCGCCCGAACCAGTTGCAGGATGAAGCGCATCAGTACGATCAGCAGGTACAGGCTGCCAAGGGTTTTAATGATGAAAATGGCAGCGTCATTGAGTCCAAGCATCGTTGATTCCTTTGTAAGAGCTGATTAGCGACCGAGTTGCTCAGCCATCTCGGCCGAGCGATGCGCGGCAGCACTGAGTGCTTGTTCGACCAGGGCTTCAAAGCCATTGGCCTGGAACGACTTGATTGCAGCTTCCGTGGTGCCCGCAGGCGAGGTGACACGGCGGCGCAACTCGGCGGCGTCGACGTCGCTGGAGACCGCCATGTGGGCGGCGCCCAAGGCGGTTTGCAAGGTCAGTTGCGCGGCGATGTCCGCCGGCAGGCCGAGTTTCACACCGGCGGCGGTCATGGACTCGATCAACAGGAAGAAATACGCCGGGCCCGAGCCGGAAACGGCGGTGACGGCGTCCAGTTGCTGCTCTTCATTCAGCCACAGGGCGATGCCGACGGCGGACAGCAGTTCCTGGGCCTGCTGACGCTGTTCGGCTGTCACCTCGGCTGTTGCGAACAGGCCGCTCGCGCCCTGACGCACCAGCGCCGGGGTGTTGGGCATGCAGCGCACGATCGGCTGGGCGCCGAGCCAGTTGTTCATGCTGGCGCAGGTGATGCCCGCGGCAATCGAAACCACCAGTTGATTGGGCTTGAGGCTTGGGCGAATGGCTTCGCAAACGGCTTTCATCGCCTGGGGTTTGACCGCCAGGACAACGACGTCGGCGCCATCAATGGCCTGGGTGTTGTCGGCGAAGGTTTCGATGCCATGTTCAGCGCTCACGCGGGCGCGGGTTTCTTCGCCCGGATCGCTGGCGCGGATCTGTGCGGCTTCCAGACCCTTGGCCCGCAGGCCGCCGATCAGGCTGGCTGCCATGTTGCCGGCACCGATAAAGGCAATACGCATTTTGCTCATGTCAGGTCCTTATAAAGAGAGGTGTCGGCCATGGCTCATGGCTGGCCGTGCATTTGTGAAGAGCCGCGAGCGCCAAACAGGGCGGTACCGATCCGCACCCAAGTGGCACCCTGGGCAATGGCTGACTCGAGGTCGTGGCTCATGCCCATGGAAAGTGTGTCGAGCGGCAGATTCAGGCTGGCTTGCAGGCTTTGCACGGCAGCGAAAGCGGCATCCTGGGCAGCGCGATCTTCAGTCGGCTCGGGGATTGCCATCAACCCGCGCAGTTTCAGGCGCGGCAGGTCGCTGATGGCGTTGGCCAGGGCCGGCAGGTCAGCCGGGGTGCAGCCGGATTTGCTGGCTTCACCGCTGACATTGATCTGAATGCAGATGTTCAGGGGCGGCAAATCGGCGGGACGTTGTTCGGACAGGCGTTGTGCGATTTTCAGACGATCCACGGAATGCACCCAGTCGAAGTGCTCGGCGATAGCACGAGTCTTGTTCGATTGAATGGGGCCGATGAAGTGCCAGATCAAGGGCAGGTCGGCCAGTTCGAGCTGCTTGCCCAGCGCTTCCTGCAGGTAGTTCTCGCCAAAGTCGCGCAGGCCGGCGGCGTAGGCTTCACGTAGGTCTTGTGCGGGTTTGGTCTTGCTCACGGCCAGCAGATGGACGCTGTTTTCACCGCGGTTGGCGGCGAGTGTTGCGGCATGGATGCGCGAACTAACTTCGAGAATGTTGTCTGCTATGGTGGACATCAAGAGGCGCCAGCGGTCTGAAGGTTCGCGGCATTCTACTGGAATTGAGGGGCGCTATGGATATCACCGAACTGCTGGCATTCAGCGCGAAACAGGGCGCATCCGACCTGCACCTGTCTGCCGGCCTGCCGCCGATGATTCGGGTTGACGGTGATGTGCGGCGCATCAATCTGCCGGCCCTGGATCACCAACAGGTGCAGACGCTGATCCATGCCATCATGAATGACGCCCAGCGGGTGGATTTCGAGAAACATCTGGAAACCGATTTTTCCTTTGATGTGCCCGGTGTGGCGCGCTTTCGGGTCAATGCGTTCAATCAGAACCGTGGCGCGGGCGCTGTGTTTCGTACCATCCCGTCGAAAGTGCAGGGCATGGACGAACTGGGCATGGGGGACGTGTTTCGCAAAATGACCGACGCGCCCCGTGGCCTGGTGCTGGTGACTGGCCCGACCGGTTCCGGCAAGTCCACCACGCTGGCGGCGATGATCGATTACCTCAATTCCCATCGCCATCACCACATCCTCACCATCGAGGACCCTATCGAGTTTGTCCATGAGCCGCGCAAGTGCCTGATCAACCAGCGTGAAGTCCATCGCGATACTCGCAGCTTCGCCACCGCCTTGCGATCGGCGCTGCGGGAAGACCCGGATGTGATTCTGGTGGGCGAGATGCGCGATCTGGAGACCATTCGCCTGGCGTTGACCGCCGCCGAAACCGGTCATCTGGTGTTCGGCACGCTGCACACCACGTCGGCGGCGAAAACCATCGATCGTGTGGTGGACGTGTTTCCGGGGGACGAGAAGTCGATGGTGCGATCGATGCTCTCCGAGTCGCTGCTGGCGGTGGTGTCCCAGACCCTGGTGAAGAAGATCGGCGGCGGGCGCATCGCGGCCCACGAAATCATGCTGGGGACGTCGGCGATCCGGAACCTGATCCGCGAGGACAAGGTGGCGCAGATGTACTCGGCGATTCAGTCGGGAGGGGCGCTGGGCATGCAGACGCTGGATATGAGCTTGAAGGACCTGGTGACCAAGGGCTTGATCAGTCGTGACCATGCGCGGGAGAAGGCGCGGTCACCGGATGGGTTTTGATGGCCCTGAAAGCAAAAGATCGTCCGAACGCGGCCCGAGCCTTCGGACGATCCTTTGATCTTGCTTCAATCAGCGCTGAACAACCCGCAACTGATTCGGCTCTTTCGGCAGAACCCGCTTGGCAACCACGTAGTGGTTTTCCCAGTACGGTTTATTCAAAGTGTCGATGGACACCGACTTGCCGCGACGTGGCGCGTGGATGAAGCGATCGTTGCCCAGGTAAATGGCGACGTGATTGACCCGACGGCTCTTGATGTTGAAGAAAATCAGGTCGCCCGGCTTCAGGTCGTTGCGATCGACTTTTTCCCCATGACCGCTGGCCATGGCATTGGAGGTGCGTGGCAGGTCGAACGTAGCGTCGTTGAACGCGTACTTCACCAGGCCGCTGCAATCGAAGCCTTTGCTTGGGCTGCTGCCACCCCAACGATAGGGAGTGCCAAGGACGTTCACGGCGCGGCTCAGCACGTCGCTGCTTTCCTTGGTGCCCATCGGTGGAACCAGGCCGCTTTTGCTGCTGGCCAGGCTTGGAGCATATTTAGCGGATTTTTTGTCTTTGCTCGAAGGAGCAGAGGCATGGGATTTTGGGGTGTAACCATTAACGTTAGGAAGACGTTGCTCACGATTGGTGGCGTGGGCGGCCAGTGGCATCAAAAGGCAAATGGTTAGCCATGTCTTGAAAAATGAACGCATTAGGCAAGGCTCTTAATAAGTTAGCGCGCAACTTTATAACAGCTTTTTTGCCGCTTCCGAGGCCGTTGGTCGATTCAATCTGGAGGGCAATGGTGGCAAAAAAGCGGCAAAATGACGCAATTGTCGGACAGAAGTCCGGTGTTACAAGGCTTTGACGGGAGTGAAGGTAGCATTTGCCATACGTCGGATGCCTGTAAAAAAGTCACAAAGAATTAAAGAATATTTATCTATCGTGTGAATCGAGGCCATTCATGAACCCCTATCAACAGGCTGTCCAGCAGCAAGACACCCACAGCAAAGTGATCGGTTACCTGCTGTGGATTTTCGGTTTTACCGGCGCTCACCGCTTCTATTACGGCAAGCCGGTGACCGGGACGATCTGGTTCTTCACCTTTGGCTTGCTGGGGATCGGTTGGCTGATCGACATCTTCCTGATCCCGTCCATGGACCGTGAAGCGGACCTGCGGTTCACCGCCGGGCCGATCGAATACAACGTGGCGTGGATTCTGCTGACGTTTCTCGGGGTGTTTGGCGTGCACCGGATGTATCAGGGGAAATGGATCAGTGGGTTGCTGTACTTGCTGACGGGCGGGTTGTTCTTTGTTGGCGTGCTGTATGACTTCTGGACGTTGAATGATCAGGTGTCGGTGCGTAATGCGCAGAGTCGTTGATTAAATGTGGCGAGGGGGCATGCCCTCTCGCCACAGGGTTTTACGTCTGGTGGCTGATCCTGCTATTCGTCTGCTTGAGTCATAGCCTGTGAATGACTATTGAAATGCTTTTAGCAGTTGAAGTTGAAGTGTTGCAAATGCAATTGTACTGATGCTGTATAAAGTTGAAATGATGAGGTGGTTTGGAGTAGCCCAGTAATTTATGCTGTCAGCGAGAATCGCAAGTGATGCAAATGCAATTATCAACGCTGATGCTTTTATTAAGGTTCCGTTCGTGCGGTGTGTGCGGGCTTTTTTGTATAAGAGTATTTGCATTAGATGAAGTGTAAGTAATGTTAAGCCTGCAATCAGGATTGCACCTATTGGTATTCCAATTGAGTCTCGATCTATGTTGTAAATGCCTGTGCTCAAATTATTTTCTAAAATAAATATTGCTACACTGGAGGTGATCGCTAAAAGCACTGGGTAGATGTAGTTCAGGTGTTTGTAGAGAGGCTTCATGTTGGCTCTTCCTGAATGCAGAAGCTCATAAGTAAAGGCTTTTATACCGTTTTTCATTCTAGCCAATCATGGAACATATCCATTTCGGCTGGGGAGATGACGGGGCCGTCGCACAGTGGCAGTGAGTAAGTTTGCCCGTCGTTGGTGATGATGGCTTCACCTGCGCCCTGCCAATCTGCAGTCCCATAGGTTCCCCAAGTGAACCCAGGATTAACTGTAAAGCCGCCTGAATTTCCCGTTGCTCCTTGTTTTTATAGTCTTTGTATTCAGGGGGGGTGTAGTGATTTTCCTTGTGCTGTATTTATACTAAATGATGGATTTTGAATCTGCACTCAATAACTTTGTAGGAAGTTTCTGTATGTTGTGAGGTTCTTTTCGTGCAGATGGTGAGAAGTCAGAAGCATCTGTTCATTGGATAGTTTTATTTACCATCGCTTGTAGAAATATTCTTGATGCGGATGTGCTGTTTGGAGAAAGGCAGTGGAGGAAGGGCAGGAGGGCTATATGACTTCTGGACGTTGAATGAACAGGTTTCTGTGCGTAACGCGCGGAGACGATAAGCGAAGATCAAAACATCGCAGCCTGCGGCAGCTYCTACACGGGAATATGCATTTCCCTGTAGRAGCTGCCGCAGGCTGCGATCTTTTGTTTTTAAGCCTGGTGGCTGATTCGCCCATCCACCAATGTGTAACGCACCACACCCGGCAGGCTGTGGCCAAAGAACGGGCAGTTTTCGCCCTTGGACAGCCAGCTTTCACCCGCCACGGTCGAGGCCGCCGGGTCGAACAGCACGATGTCCGCCGCACCACCCACCGCCAGTTTGCCTGCCGGCAGGCGCAAGGCCTCGGCAGGGCCGGCGCTCAGGCGTTTGAGCAACGTCGGCAGGTCCAGCAAGCCATCTTCGACCAGGGTCATTGCCAGTGGCAGCAGCAGTTCAACGCTGCTGATGCCTGGCTCGGTCGCGCCGAACGGTGCCAGTTTGGCGTCACGCTCATGGGGTTGGTGATGGCTGGAGATGGCCGAGATCACCCCCGATTTCACCGCTGCGCGCAGGCCTTCGCGGTCGGCGCGGGTGCGTAGCGGCGGTTGGACGTGATACAGGCTGCTGAAGTCGATCAGCGCTTCGTCGGTAAGGATCAGCTGGTACAGGGCGACATCCGCGGTCACCTTCAGGCCTCGGGCCTGAGCCTGGGCGATCAATTCAACACCGCGGGCGCTGGTGAGCTGGCTGAAGTGTGCGCGCACGCCGGTCTGTTCAACCAGCAGCAGATCGCGGGCCAGGGCGACGGTCTCGGCACTTTCCGGAATGCCCGGCAAGCCCAGGAAGCTGGCGGTCGGGCCTTCGTGAGCCAGGCCACCCTCGGCCAGGTCGTGATCCTGGGAGTTGAAAATCACCGTCAGGTCGAAGGTCGCTGCGTAGTCCAGCGCCCGGCACAGGGTGCGGGTGTTGCGGAAACTCTCCAGGCCATTGCCGAAGGCCACGCAACCGGCATCGCGCAGAGCGACGAGTTCGGCGAGCTGTTCACCGTCCAGGCCTTTACTCAGGGCGCCAATCGGGAAGACTTTGGTGTTGCCGGCCTCGCGGGCACGGTCGAGGATCAGTTCGGCCACCGCGGAAGTGTCCAGCACCGGTTTGGTCTTCGGCGGGCAGCACAGGCTGGTCACGCCGCCAGCCGCCGCTGCGCGGGTTTCGCTGACGATCGAGCCTTTGCGACTGTAACCCGGCTCGCGCAGGGCAACGTTGAGGTCTACCAGGCCGGGAGCGGCCACCAGGCCTTTGGCGTCGATTGTGTCGACGGCGACAAAACCGGCTGGCGCAGTGCCAAGGGCGACGACTTTGCAGGCTTCAATGTGGATATCGGTCACTTGATCCAGGCCACTGGCCGGATCGATCACGCGGGCGCCGAGAATGCTGAGCTTCACTGGGCGTTCTCCTGCTCGAATTGGCGCTGGGCAGTCTGCCCGCTCATGGCCATGGACAGCACGGCCATACGAATGGCGATCCCGTAGGTCACCTGGTTGAGGATCACCGAATGCGGGCCGTCGGCCACTGCCGACTCGATTTCCACGCCACGGTTGATCGGCCCCGGGTGCATCACGATGGCATCGGGCTTGGCACCGGCCAGGCGCGCGGTGGTCAAGCCGAACAGGCGGTAGAACTCGCCTTCGCTCGGCAGCAGGCCGCCGGTCATGCGTTCACGCTGCAGGCGCAACATGATCACCACGTCGACATCTTTCAGGCCTTCGGTCATGTCGGTGTAGACCTTCACGCCATACTGCTCGATGCCGATCGGCAGCAGGGTTTTCGGCGCGATCACGCGGATGTCCGGGCAACCGAGGGTTTTCAGGGCCAGCATGTTCGAACGCGCGACCCGCGAATGCAGGATGTCGCCGACGATGGCCACCGAAAGGTTTTCGAACCCGCCCTTGTGCCGGCGGATGGTCAGCATGTCGAGCATGCCCTGGGTCGGGTGCGCGTGCCGGCCGTCGCCGCCGTTGATGATCGCCACTTGTGGGCAGACATGCTCGGCGATGAAGTGAGCGGCACCTGAATCACCGTGGCGCACGACGAACATGTCGGCGGCCATGGCTTCCAGGTTGCGCAGGGTGTCGAGCAGGGTTTCGCCCTTGCTCGCCGACGAGGTGGACACGTTGAGGGTGATCACGTCCGCCGAGAGCCGCTGGGCCGCCAGTTCGAAGGTGGTGCGGGTGCGGGTCGAGTTCTCGAAGAACACGTTGCACACGGTCTTGCCGCGCAGCAACGGGACCTTCTTGACGGCCCGGGCGCCGACTTCGAGGAAGGAATCGGCGGTGTCGAGGATTTCCGTCAGCAGCTCGCGGCGCAAACCGTCGAGCGAGAGGAAGTGGCGCAGCTGGCCCTGATCATTGAGCTGCAGCGGGCGCTTGGTTTCTAGAGGCGTCATCGCAAGGGGGACTCTCAATAGGGCGAATTAAAGGGCGAGGTCTTGCAGTTCGAGCGCGAGCTCGGGGCCGGACAGCTTCACCCGTTCGTGGGCCGCCAGCGACAGGGTGGCGCCCACCACGTTCGGGCGGATCGGCAATTCGCCGGCGTCCAGATCCAGCAGGCACACCAGCGTCACGCTGGCCGGGCGGCCGTAGTCGAACAGTTCGTTCATGGCGGCGCGGATGGTCCGGCCGCTCATCAGTACGTCGTCGATCAGTACCAGGTGCTGGCCTTCGATCTCGAACGGCAGCGCCGAAGGGCGAACCTGCGGGTGCAGGCCGTTCTGGCTGAAATCGTCGCGGTAGAAGGACACGTCCAGGGTGCCGAGGGGCTCATCGCTGCCCAATTCCTTGAGCAGGGCTTGGGCCACCCAGACGCCGCCGGTACGGATGCCGATGAAACGCGGGTCGCTGATGCCACGGTGCTCCAGGTGGGCCTTCAGGCGCGTGGCCATCTGGCTGATCAGTTCGGCGGGATTGGGCAGGCTCATGGTTGCTCCTTCTTGGGCCCGAGCCGGCTTGTGCGCAAGGTGGCTCGGGTTGTTGTAGCTAATAGAGGCGCGTAGCGGCTCTTCAGGATTCGAACAGCGCGCCATTCTCGTCGAGCCAGCCTTGCAGCAGCAGGGCGGCGGCGATGGCATCGACCGGGTTGTCGCGGTAACTGCCTTTCTGGCCGCCACGAGCCAGGCGTTCGCCCTTGGCCTCGAAGGTGGTCAGGCGTTCATCGTGGGTATAGAAGGGCAGGTTGAAGCGGCCGTTCAGGCGCCGGGCGAACTTTTCCGCGCGGGCGCACATGTCACTGGGGGTGCCGTCCATGTTCAACGGCAGGCCGACCACCACGGCATCGGGTTTCCACTCTTTGATGAGGGCTTCGACCTGGTTCCAGTCAGGAATGCCGTTCTGCGCTTTCAGCGTGCACAGCTCGCGGGCCTGGCCGGTCACCACCTGGCCGACCGCAACACCAATCTGTTTGGTGCCGTAGTCGAATCCGAGAATCAGCCGCAGGGCCATCAGGCGTGCCCCGCCTGGCTGGTCAGCAGGCTGAGGTTGATGCCCAGGTGCTTGGCCGCCGCTTCCAGGCGCAACTCACTGCTGGTATTGAACAGGATGTCGGCGTCGAACGGGCAGTTCAGCCAGGCGTTCTGCGCCAGTTCGGCTTCAAGCTGGCCGGCTTCCCAACCGGCGTAGCCGAGGGCAATCAGGCTTTTTGCCGGGCCGACGCCGTCAGCGATGGCGAACAGTATGTCCTGGGTGGTCGACAGGGATAACTCGTCTTCCAGATCAACGGTTGCCTGGAAAGTCAGCCCCTTAGGGTGCAAGACGAAGCCGCGATCGGTCTGCACCGGGCCGCCGATAAAAATCGGCACATGCTGGCAGAGCGCAGGCGGTTCGATATCCGGGCGCAATTGCTCAAGGATATCGGCCAGGTTCAGCTCTTGCGGACGGTTGACCACCAGCCCCATGGCACCATTGGCCGTGTGCTCGACGATGTAGGTCAAGGTGTGCGCAAAGTTCGGGTCGGCCATGTGTGGCATGGCGATCAGGAATTGATGCTTGAGGTAGCTGGGGCTGACGTTTTTCATGTGCGCTAGTGTGGCGTTCGAGGGGCAAACTGACAAGCTTGAACGAGCCAAAAGATCGCAGCCTTCGGCAGCTCCTACAGGGGAATGTGTACATCTGTAGGAGCTGCCGAAGGCTGCGATCTTTTAATTACTGGAAAGTCTATCCCCACGGGCAAATTTCCAGGTGCGGATGATCTCCAGCCGGTCAATATCCGACAAATCCCCGGTAAACGGCGCAAACGGTGCCGCCAGCCGGACGATCCGTTGCGCCGCCTGGTCCAGCAGCGGCTGGCCTGAGGACTCCAGCACCAGCACTTCATACAGCGAACCGTCGCGATTGATCGACACCATCAGGCGCAAGTTGCCGTAGATCTGTTTGCGCCGCGCTTCGTCAGGGTAATTGAGGTTACCGATGCGCTCGACTTTCTTGCGCCATTCGTCCTTGTACCAGGCGCCCTTGTCGCGCATGGTCGATGCTGCGCTCAAGCGGTGGATGCGCGGGCGCTTGGCGTACAGCTGTTGTTCGGCGGCCAGTTCCGCTTCGAGGCTGGCGATGTCGCTGGACAGTTGCTCACTGTCGAACGTCGGTGCCTGGACCTGGGATTTGACCTCGGTCTTGGGCTCCTCGGTCTTGGCGGGGGCTTTTTTCGGTTTCGGTGCCACGGTGGTCACGGCAGCCTTGGGCGAAGCTTCCTGCGTTTCAGGCTTGGCGGCCGGCGGTGGCGTGACCTTTTGCACCTTGTTGTCCTGGAACGGCGCGACCTCGGTGGTCTTGGGAATCGCCTTTTTATCCAGGGTGCCGCTGCCTTGCTGATTCTGCTGGGCGAGGAAGTCGGCCTTTTCAGGCTTCTTTTCGCTTTTGAAGGTGGCGAGGGTGATTTCCAGGGTTTTACTGATCTGCTTGGGTTCGACCACTGCAAACCCGACACCCAACAGCAAGGCCAGGTGGATCAGCGCCGCCAGAAACAGGGTAAAACCGAGGCGATCGGCCGGGCGCACGCCACGGTGGGCGAGTTCGGCAGGCAGATCGGACGGGAGGGTCATGACAAGGAAACCAACATCGCGTTTTCACAGGCCGCGCATGATAACGCAATGTTGGTTTGGCTAATCAACGTGCCTTGAGCTTCTGATCGATGGCATCCATCAACAGGCCGCCGATGTCGGTGCCAAACGCATTATCAATCTCGCGAATGCAGGTCGGGCTGGTGACGTTGATCTCGGTCAGGTGCTCGCCGATCACGTCCAGGCCAACGAACAACAGGCCTTTTTCACGCAGGGTCGGGCCGACTTGCGCGGCGATCCAGCGGTCTTTGTCGGTCAGCGGGCGGGCTTCGCCACGGCCGCCGGCGGCGAGGTTGCCACGGGTTTCGCCCTGGGCCGGAATCCGTGCCAGGCAATAATCCACTGGCTCGCCGTCGATCATCAGGATGCGCTTGTCGCCATCGACGATGGCCGGCAAGTAGCCCTGGATCATGATTTGCTGCTGGCCATGCAAGGTCAGGGTTTCGAGAATCACCGAGAGGTTCGGGTGGCCGGCGGTGTGGCGGAAAATCGAGGAGCCGCCCATGCCGTCCAGCGGCTTGAGAATCACATCGCCATGGTGGTCGGCGAATTCGCGCAGGACGTCTGGGCGACGGCTGACGATGGTCGGCGGCGTGCACTGAGGGAACAGTGTGGCGAACAGTTTTTCGTTGCAGTCGCGCAGGCTTTGCGGCTTGTTGACCACCAGCACACCGGCGCGCTCGGCCTGTTCCAGCAGATAAGTGGAGTAGACGAACTCCATGTCGAACGGCGGATCCTTGCGCATCAGGATCACGTCCAGATCGCTCAGCAGCGCGTCGCTTTCGGCGCCCAGTTCGAACCATTTTTCCGGGTTGGCGAACACCTGCAGCGGACGCATCCGCGCCCGCGCCTGACCTTCGCCCTGATACAGGTCGCGCTGTTCCATGTAGAACAGCTCCCAGCCACGCTTTTGCGCGGCCAGCAGCATGGCCAGCGAGCTATCCTTCTTATAGGAAATGCTGGCGATAGGGTCCATGACAATCCCGACGCGAACGCTCATTGGGTTTTCCTCGAAAATTGGCTACCGGATCGGTATGAAAAAAGTGGCGTCAGAGTGGCGCTGAGTGTGTTCCCGGTCAAGGAAAAACCACCTTGCGGGTCGGCCGATAGATTGGTTTTGGAGACTGTGCTAAAAAGGCTGCCATGTCGTGCCGGCCCTTGAGCATCAAGGGTTTCGAGCCGCGTTAACCGGCAAACGGACAATTTGTTTCGCAAAGGCGACGGTAGAGCATTTTATGGAACAGCACCCCAGCGCCTTGAAGGTCATGGTGATCGACGATTCGAAGACGATCCGTCGCACCGCCGAAACGCTGCTCAAGAACGTGGGTTGTGAGGTCATCACGGCCATCGACGGTTTTGATGCCCTGGCCAAGATTGTCGACAACCATCCCGGCATCATCTTTGTCGACATCATGATGCCGCGCCTGGATGGCTATCAGACCTGCGCCCTGATCAAGAACAACAGCGCGTTCAAGTCCACGCCGGTGATCATGCTGTCGTCCAAGGACGGGCTGTTCGACAAGGCCAAGGGGCGTATCGTCGGCTCCGACCAGTTTTTGACCAAGCCTTTCAGCAAGGAAGAATTGCTTGATGCGATCCAGGCCCATGTTCCTGGCTTCGCCGCCGTTTTGCCGCAGTAGGACACGCACAGTGACGCTCGGCCATCGGGCCCGGCGTCGACAAGAATGGGGAAGACCATGGCACGTATTCTGATCGTCGATGATTCGCCGACCGAAATGTACAAACTGACCGGCATGCTGGAAAAGCACGGTCATGAAGTGTTGAAAGCCGAAAACGGCGCCGACGGTGTGGCCCTGGCCCGCCAGGAAAAACCCGACGCGGTGCTGATGGACATTGTCATGCCCGGCCTCAACGGCTTCCAGGCGACCCGTCAGCTCACCAAGGATCCGGAAACCGGACACATCCCGGTGATCATCATCACCACCAAGGACCAGGAAACCGACAAGGTCTGGGGCACGCGCCAGGGCGCCAAGGATTACCTGACCAAGCCGGTCGATGAAGACACCCTGATCAAGACCCTGAATAACGTGCTGGCCGGTTGATCGTCAGGTCATGAACGAGTCGCTGACGGCTTTTGAACTGCTGCTGCAAATCGACCGGCGATGTCGTTTGCTGGCGGCGGACTTGCCGTCCCAGCCACCCCGGCGGGACAGCTGGAGCGGCATCGGTTTTCGCCTGGGCGAGCACTGGTATGTCGCGCCCATGAGCGAAGTCAGCGAAGTCCTGCACGAACCGCGCTTCACTCAGCTACCGGGGGTCAAACCCTGGGTCAAGGGTGTCGCCAACCTGCGCGGGCGTTTGCTGCCGGTCATGGACTTGTGCGGTTTCTTCGGGCACGAGCTTTCGGCGGTGCGCCGGCAGCGGCGGGTGTTGGTGGTGGAACATGAAGAGGTGTTTGCCGGGTTGTTGGTCGATGAAGTCTTCGGCCTCCAGCACTTTGCCCAGGACAGCCTGGAGCCGGTGCCGGCAGACCAGCTGCACGGGCCAGTGGCGGCGTTCGTCAAAGGCCGGTTTCAGCGCGAGCAGTGTTGGCAGGTGTTCAGCCCGTTTGCGTTGGCGCAGTCCCAGGGGTTCATGAACGTCGCGGTGTAGTTGGAGCAACAGAGAACCTTGTGGGAGCGAGCTTGCTCGCGATGACGGACTTGCAGCCAGCATTAATGTCGACTGACACACCGCTATCGCGAGCAAGCTCGCTCCCACAGGTTCCTCGGCAAGTCTTGGAAGGTGTGGGTTAACAGGCGAGGACCGATGATAAAAGCAAAAGCAGGCAAGCCATTGGAAGGGTCGCGCAGCCGGTCGCAGATTATCGTGCTGTTCATCGCGCTGATCGTCTTCATCATGCTGCTGTTCGCCAACTTCGCGTACCTCAACACCCAGGCTACCTACGACAAACAGTACATCGGCCACGCGGGCGAACTGCGCGTGCTGTCCCAGCGTATCGCCAAGAACGCCACCGAAGCCGCCGCCGGCAAGGCTGCCGCGTTCAAGTTGCTCAGCGATGCGCGCAACGATTTTGCCCAGCGCTGGGGTTACCTGAAGAAAGGCGACCCGGCCACCGGCCTGCCGCCGGCCCCTGCTACCGTGCGTCCGGAGATGCGCGCGGTGCAACAGGACTGGGAGCGCCTGCTGAAAAACACCGATGCGATTCTTTCCAGCGAGCAAACCGTACTGTCGCTGCATCAGGTCGCCGCGACCCTGGCCGAAACCGTGCCGCAGTTGCAGGTCGAGTACGAAAAAGTCGTCGAGATCCTCCTGCAACGGGGCGCCCCGGCGGCCCAGGTGGCCATGGCCCAGCGCCAGTCGCTGCTGGCCGAGCGGATCCTCGGCGCGGTCAACACAGTATTGGCCGGCGACGAAAATTCACAGCAGGCCGCCGATGCATTCGGGCGTGACGCAACGCAGTTTGGCAAGGTGCTCAACGGCATGCTCCAGGGCGACCCGGCGCTCAAGGTCAGCCAGGTCGAGGATCGTGACGCCCGTGCGCGTCTCGCGGAAATCTCCGAGCTGTTCGAATTCGTATCGGGTTCGGTGGACGAGATCCTCGAAACCTCACCGGAGCTGTTCAAGGTCCGCGAATCGGCCTCGAACATTTTCAGCCTGTCGCAAACCCTGCTCGACGAAGCCTCACACCTGGCCAGCGGGTTCGAAAACATGGTCGGCGGGCGCACCACCGACACCATAGGCGGTTATGTGCTGGGCTTGCTGGCGCTGGCTTCGATCATCCTGATCGGCATGGTGATGGTGCGCGAAACCAATCGTCAGTTGCACGAAACCGCCGAGAAAAACGAGCGTAACCAGAACGCGATCATGCGCTTGCTCGACGAGATCGAAGACCTGGCCGACGGCGACCTCACGGTGACGGCCTCGGTGACCGAAGACTTTACCGGCACCATCGCCGACTCGATCAATTACTCCGTCGACCAGCTGCGCGATCTGGTCGCGACCATCAACCTCACCGCCGGCCAGGTCGCCGCCGCCGTGCAGGAAACCCAGGCCACCGCCATGCATCTGGCCCAGGCGTCGGAACATCAGGCCCAGCAGATTTCCGAGGCATCCATGGCCATCAACGACATGGCCGAGTCCATCGACCAGGTGTCGGCCAACGCAGCGGAATCTTCGGCGGTTGCCGAACGCTCGGTGGAAATCGCCAACAAGGGCAACGAGGTGGTGCACAACACCATCCACGGCATGGACAACATTCGCGAGCAG
This sequence comes from Pseudomonas sp. P4_C3, assembly GCF_056402075.1. Taxonomy (NCBI): domain Bacteria; kingdom Pseudomonadati; phylum Pseudomonadota; class Gammaproteobacteria; order Pseudomonadales; family Pseudomonadaceae; genus Pseudomonas; species Pseudomonas sp. P4_C3. The sequence goes on along the minus strand of NZ_JBFUIC010000005.1, from coordinate 74,588 downwards.
ATTCAGGACACCGCCAAGCGCATCAAGCGCCTGGGCGAGTCGTCCCAGGAAATCGGCGACATTGTCAGCCTGATCGATGACATTGCCGACCAGACCAACATCCTTGCCCTCAACGCGGCCATCCAGGCGTCCATGGCCGGTGACGCCGGTCGCGGTTTCGCCGTGGTCGCCGATGAAGTGCAGCGCCTGGCCGAGCGCTCATCCGCTGCCACCCGGCAGATCGAAACCCTGGTGCGGGCGATCCAGACCGACACCAACGAAGCGGTCATCTCCATGGAACAGACGACGACCGAAGTGGTGCGCGGCGCCCGTCTGGCGCAGGATGCAGGTGTGGCCCTGGAAGAAATCGAAGGCGTGTCCAAGACACTTGCGGCGTTGATCCAGAGCATTTCCAATGCGGCGCAACAGCAGACGTCGTCGGCCGGTCAGATTTCCCTGACGATGAACGTGATCCAGCAGATCACCTCGCAGACCTCATCGGGTTCCACCGCCACGGCCGACAGCATCGGCAACCTGGCGAAAATGGCCAGTCAGTTGCGTCGTTCGGTGTCCGGTTTCACCTTGCCGGCGGCCAAGGCGCAGGCTGTGGACAAAGCGTGAATCGCCCGCAGGTAGAACTATGGTGATTGGAGTGGTTATGGGTGATCGGCACGACTATGTGGCCCTCGAGTGGGTCAAGGGCGAGATTGCCGAAACGCTGAAACAGGCTCATCACGCGATCGAAACCGTGCTCGATGACCCGCAGGCGACGCATGCGCTGGATGCAAGCCTTTCGTGCATCCATCAGGTCCACGGCAGTTTGCAGATGGTCGAGTTCTACGGCGCGGCGTTGCTCGCCGAAGAAATGGAACAACTGGCCATGGCCTTGCAGGGCAGCCGTGTCAGTCATCGCGACGAGGCGTTGCACCTGTTGATGCAGGCCCTGGGACAGCTGCCGATCTACCTCGACCGGGTGCAAGGCGCGCGCCGCGACTTGCCACTGGTGGTGTTGCCCCTGATCAATGACCTGCGCAGCGCCCGTGGCGAAAGCCTGTTGTCGGAAACCAGTCTGTTCAGCCCGCAATTGCCCGAGTTGCCGGCGTTGGACGCAGAAACGCTGGCGCAGATGGAACCGGCCGAATTGCCCAATGTGCTGCGCAAGCTGCGGCAGATGCTGCAAATGGCGTTGGTCGGATTCCTGCGTGAACAGGACCATGAAACCACCCTCGATTACCTGGCCAAGGTCTTCACCCACCTCGAAGCACTGTGCGCCAATGCACCCCTGAGCCCGTTATGGCAGGTGGCATCGGCGCTGGTCGAGGGCATGCAGGGCGGTGCGATCGCCAACAGCCCGGCCTTGCGCAGCCTGTTCAAGGATGCCGACAAGGAACTCAAGCGCCTGCTCGAACAAGGCATGCACGGCATCAACCAACCGGCCCCGCCGGAGCTGCTCAAGAGTTTGCTGTTCTACATTGCCAAGGCCGAACAACCCACCGGGCAGATGCTGACCATGAAAGAACGCTACTCACTGGACGACGCGCTGCCCGACAGCGCGATGGTCGATGAAGAACGCGCGCGGCTGGCCGGTCCCGACCGTGACGCCATGCGCTCGGTGCTGGCAGCGCTGTGCGAAGAGCTGGTGCGGGTCAAGGAGCGTCTGGACCTGTTCGTGCGCAGTGACCGCCAGCACACCTCTGATCTCGACAGCCTGCTGGCGCCGCTGCGGCAAATCGCCGACACCCTGGCGGTCCTGGGCTTCGGCCAGCCGCGCAAGGTGATCATCGATCAGTTGGCGGTGGTGCTCAGCCTCGCCCAAGGCCAGCGCGAACCCAACGATGCGATCCTCATGGACGTTGCCGGGGCCTTGCTGTACGTCGAAGCGACGCTGGCCGGCATGGTCGGTACCGTGGAGCCGGAGAGCCCGGATGACAACCGCCTGCCGACCACCGACCTGACGCAGATCCATCAGATCGTGATCAAGGAGGCCCGCATCTGTTTGCTGCAGGCCAAGGACATGATCGTCGACTACATCGACGCCGATTGGGACCGCCAGCATTTGCAGGCGCTGCCGGCCTTGCTGACCCAGGTGCGCGGCGCGCTGGCGATGATCCCGCTGGGCCGGGCAGCGAGCCTGGTAGAAACCTGCAATCACTTTATCCGCGAGCACCTGTTGCTCGAACCGGGTCAACCGGGCTGGCAGGAACTGGACAGCCTGGCCGACGTGATCACCAGCATCGAGTACTACCTCGAGCGCCTCAGCGATGACCCGCAAGCGCAAGGTGAAAACCTGCTCGATGTCGCGGAAAAAAGCCTGGCCGGCCTCGGGTTTTTCCCCAGTGAGCAGCATGTGCCAGTGCTTGATGATGTGCTCAACCCGAGCGATGCGCAGGTCATGCAGATGATGCAGGAGCTGGATGATCCGCAGATCGTCCAGACCCTGGCCCACGTGCTTGCCAGCCCGGTTTCGAGCCTGAACCCACCCGCCCTGAACACTCCGGGCAGCCTGCTGCCGCCGCCAGCGGGCGAAGAGCCGGTGGACGAGGAACTGCGTGAGGTGTTCCTCGAAGAAACCGACGAAGTCCTGGAGATCCTGCGCGAGTACTTGCCGCGCTGTTCGGTCAACCCTGACGACCGCTCGGCCCTGAGTGAGCTGCGCCGTGCCTTCCATACCCTCAAGGGCAGTGGCCGCATGGTGCGCGCTCTGGTGCTGGGCGAGCTGGCCTGGGCCGTGGAAAACCTGCTCAATCGCGTACTGGAAGGCAGCGTGGAACCGGGCGCTACGGTGCAGCAACTGATCGGCGATGTGCTGCAGCTGCTTCCGGAGCTAGTGGCTGAATACGCCGCCAATGCCCAGTGCCAGCGCAGCGATGTCGATCAATTGGCTGCCCGCGCCCATGCCCTGGCCAAGGGCGAAGAGCCGGTGTCCGATGAGGATACGCAGGATGTCGCGGCCCTCGACCCGCTGTTGCTGGAGATCTTCCGCAAAGAGGCCGAAACCCACTTGGGCAGCCTCAATCGCTTCCTTGATCAGGCCGCCGAACATGTGCCGTTGCCGGCCAGCGACGAATTGCAGCGCGCCTTGCACACCCTCAAGGGCAGTGCCTCCATGGCCGGTGTGTTGCCGATTGCCGAACTGGCCGCACCGCTGGATCAACTGGCGCGGGAATACAAGGCGCACCTGATCGCACTGGATCTGAATGAAGTCCAATTGCTGCTGGAAGCAGAAGGACTGTTCCGCCTCGGCTTGCGCCAGCTCAAGACTGATCCGCTGGCGGAAATTCCCGGCGCCCGGGGTTTGACCGAGCGAGCCAGGGCGCTGCTGGCCGAGCGTCTGGAAAACCTCCTGAACACACCGAACACCGGGCTGCGGATCAAGCGCGATCCGCAGCTGATCAACAACTTCCTCGCCCAGGGCATGGATATCCTGCTGGACGCCGAAAGCCTGTTGCAGCGTTGGCAGCAACACCCCGGCGAGCGTCAGGAACTCAGCGCGCTGCTGGACGAACTGACCACCCTCGGCGAAGGCGCCCATCTGGCCGACCTGCACCCGGTGGATGAGTTGTGCGAAGCATTGCTCGATCTCTACGGTGCCGTGGAAGAAAGCAGCCTCGCGGTCAGCGAGCGGTTTTTCCATGAGGCACAGGGTGCCCATGAAGCGCTGATCAACATGCTCGACGAACTGGCCGCCGGCCAGGAAGTCAGCCCGCAGCCGCAACGGATCAGGGCCTTGCGCGAACTGCTCGACGAGAGCCTCGACCCGTCGGCCGTGGGCCTGATCCGCAGCGATGGCAGCCGGAGCCTGAGCATCCGCGAGTTGGGTTCTGCCACCGAGGAACTTGAGCGCACGCTACCCCCTGTAGGAGCGAGCTCGCTCGCGATGAGCTCACCGGCACCGCGTTTATCCAATGACAACGCGTCATCGTTAACGTCCATCGCGAGCGAGCTCGCTCCTACAGAGGACCGCGCGGTCGAACTGGACGATGAAATCATTGCGATCTTCCTTGAAGAAGCGGTGGATATCCTCGAAAGCGCCGGTCAGGCCTTGCAGCGTTGGTTGCGCGACCCGGACAACGCCGCGCCGCTGGTGTCCCTGCAACGGGATTTGCATACCCTCAAGGGCGGCGCACGCATGGCCGAGGTCGGGCCGATCGGCGATCTGGCCCATGAGCTGGAAAGCCTTTACCAGGGCCTGGTGGACCGTCGTTATGCCTTCAGCGATTCACTGGCGGTGCTGCTACAACAGAGCCATGAGCGACTGGCGTTGTACCTCGAACAGTTGCAGCTCAACCAGCCACTGGGCGATTCCCGTGAACTGATCGAAGCCATGCGTGCCTACCGTCAGAGTCACGCGGGCGGCACCGAGACGGCCCGGCAAGCGACCGGCAACGACTCGGCTGCGCATGATCCGCAATTGCTGGAAATATTCCTCGAGGAAGGTTTCGACATCATCGAAAGCTCCGGGGCGGCGCTGGAGCGCTGGCAGGCCCAGCCTTCGAATCGGCAGGAAGTGGAAACCCTGCTGCGCGACCTGCACACCCTCAAGGGCGGTGCGCGCATGGTGGAAATCGCCGCGATTGGCGATCTGGCCCATGAACTGGAGTTCCTCTACGAAGGCCTGTCTACCGGCGTGTTGCAACCGACGGAGCCGTTGTTCGCGCTGTTGCAGCGCAGCCATGACCGCCTGGCGCAGATGCTCGATGCGGCCCGCGCCGGTGAGCCGATGCCGCCGGCCGACCGTTTGATCGATGCGATCAAGAACTTCAGCCACCCGGCCGTGCCTGAAGCGCCCGTGCCGATTGCGCCGCCGACCATACCCAAGGCCGAGCCGCCGGCGCCGCCGTCCGATGCCGGCGCGGACATGGTCAAGGTCTCGGCGGAGCTGCTCGACGATCTGGTCAACCTGGCCGGTGAAACATCGATCTTCCGTGGCCGGATCGAACAGCAGGTCAACGATGCGCACATCGCCCTGAATGAGATGGAGACCACCATCGAGCGCATGCGCGACCAGTTGCGCCGCCTCGACACCGAAACCCAGGGGCGGATCCTCAGCCGCCAGCAAGTCGATGCCGAACGCCTGGGTTACGAGGAGTTCGACCCGCTGGAAATGGACCGCCACTCACAGTTGCAGCAACTGTCCCGGGCTCTGTTCGAATCGGCCTCTGACTTGCTCGACCTCAAGGAAACCCTCGAACGACGCAATCACGACACGGAAAACCTGCTGCAACAGCAGGGCCGCATCAATACCGAACTGCAGGAAGGCCTGATGCGCACGCGCATGGTGCCGTTCGAACGCATGCTCCCGCGTTTACAGCGCATCGTCCGGCAGGTGTCCAGCGAACTGGGCAAGGACGTGGATTTCATCGTCGACAACGCCGAAGGCGAGATGGATCGCAACGTTCTCGAACGTATGGCCGCGCCGCTGGAACACATGCTGCGCAACGCCGTCGATCACGGCCTGGAGTCCGTCGACGTGCGGCTGGCGACGGGGAAACCGGCCAAGGGCAAAATCACCCTCGATCTGCTGCGCGAAGGCGGCGACATCATTTTCGACATCCGCGACGATGGCGCGGGTGTACCGCTGGACGCGGTGCGGCGCAAGGCGATCAAGCGCGGCCTGCTCGCCCCGGACAGTGTCATCAGTGATCACGATGTGTTGCAGTTCATCCTGCAACCGGGGTTTTCCACCGCCGAAAAAATCACCCAGATTTCCGGTCGCGGTGTTGGCATGGACGTGGTGCACGAAGAGGTGCGGCAACTGGGCGGCACCATGAGCATCGACTCGGTGCCGGGGCAGGGCGTGCATTTCCGCATTCGCCTGCCGTTCACCGTATCGGTCAATCGGGCGCTGATGGTGCAGTGCGGTGAGGACCAATACGCGATCCCGCTCAATACCATCGACGGCATCGTGCGTGTCCTGCCCAATGAACTCGAAGGGTATTTCCGTTTCGATTCGCCAACCTACGAATACGCCGGGCAACGTTACGAGCTGTGCTATCTGGGTGAGCTGCTGAAAACCAGCCCGCGCCCGAAACTGTTGGGTCAGAGCCTGCCGTTTCCGGTGCTGCTGGTGCAGTGCAACGAACGGCACATCGCGGTGCTGGTGGACGCCATGGCCGGCACTCGCGAAATCGTGGTCAAGAGCCTGGGGCCGCAGTTTGCGGCGGTGCAAGGGGTGTCCGGGGCGACGATTCTCGGGGACGGCCGGGTGGTGCTGATTCTGGATTTGCTGGCGCCGATCCGTGCCATGCAGGCCTGTATGCCCCAGCGTCCGGCAGGACAAGAGGTCGAGGCCGAACCGCATCGGCCGCTGCTGGTGATGGTGGTCGACGACTCGGTCACCGTGCGCAAGGTCACCAGCCGCTTGCTCGAACGCCACGGCATGAACGTGCTGACCGCCAAGGATGGAGTCGATGCCATGCTGCTACTGGAAGAACACGTGCCCGACCTGATGCTGCTGGACATCGAGATGCCGCGCATGGATGGCTTCGAAGTCGCGACCCAGGTGCGCAATGACGAACGTCTGCGACACCTGCCGATCATCATGATCACCTCCCGCGCCGGACAGAAACACCGTGACCGCGCCATGGCCATCGGCGTCAACGACTACCTTGGCAAGCCGTACCAGGAATCGGTGCTGCTCGAAAGCATCGCCTTGTGGAGCAAGACCCATGCTTGAGCACCGCACCAGCAACCTGACCGGCCTGCTGCTGCCATTGGCCGACCGCAACCTGATCCTGCCCAACGTCGCCGTTGCCGAGCTGATCGACTACCAGCAGCCGGGGACCTTCGACCTGGACACACCGCCGTGGTACCTGGGCCTGGTGATGTGGCGCGACCGGCAGATTCCTCTGTTGAGTTTCGAGTCGGCATGTGCGCAGAAAACCGTCATCGGCGAACGTGCGCGGATCGTGATCCTCAACGCCCTCGGCGGGCGCCCCGAGCTTAAGTTCATCGCACTATTGGTGCAGGGTATTCCGCGCTCCTGCAAGCTCGACAGCCAGTTGAGTTATGTGGATGTGCCGTTGTGTGCGCTGGAGCAGGYGGCGGTGCAGGTGGGCGAGCAGGTGGCCAAGGTGCCGGATCTGTTGGCGCTGGAGGCGTTGTTGGTGGATGCCGGGTTAATCAACTGATCCCGATTCAGCGGTGATCTGACCGGCCTCTTCGTCGGATCGCCGCCCGGAGCAAGCCCGCTCCTACAAGGTTTTGTGTGCACCGCAGAGCCACTGTAGGAGCGGGCTTGCCCGCGAAGGCGTCAGTCCAGACAACCATTACCCTGAGCGTAACGATCCACCGCTCTGCTTGATTGATACCCCCACCCAACACTCCTAAGGTAGCTCCACGACAGCGAACCCGTGGAGTGGTCATGACAACAACAATATCCCCCGACTCGCGATGGACGCGGCGGCGCAGCGAAAAGCAGCGGCGCCTCGAGCTGGTGCGAGGCCTGGCCGACGGTGTGGTGTTACCCACCGACAACATCGTCGCGGCGCTTGAGGCGCTGATCCTGCCCGGCGACCGTGTGGTACTGGAGGGCAACAACCAGAAACAGGCGGATTTCCTTTCCCGTTCCCTGGCCAAGGCTGACCCCGCGAAGCTGCATGACCTGCACATGATCATGCCCAGCGTCGGACGCTCCGAGCACCTGGACCTGTTCGAACGCGGTATTGCCCGTAAGCTCGACTTCTCTTTTGCCGGCACCCAAAGCCTGCGCATCAGCCAGTTGCTCGAGGACGGCCTGCTGGAAATCGGCGCGATCCACACCTACATCGAACTCTACGCACGGCTGGTGGTGGACCTGATTCCCAACGTCGTGTTGTCGGCCGGGTTCATGGCCGACCGCGCGGGCAACATCTACACCGGGCCGAGCACCGAAGACACCCCGGCGCTGATCGAGCCAGCGGCCTTCAGCGACGGCATCGTCATCGTCCAGGTCAACCAGTTGGTGGACGACGTCAGCGACCTGCCGCGGGTCGACATCCCGGCGTCCTGGGTCGACTTCGTGGTGGTGGCCGACAAGCCTTTCTACATCGAACCGCTGTTCACCCGCGACCCACGGCACATCAAGCCCGTGCACGTGCTGATGGCGATGATGGCGATCCGCGGTATCTACGAAAAACACAACGTGCAGTCCCTCAACCACGGTATCGGTTTCAATACTGCGGCCATCGAACTGATCCTGCCGACCTATGGCGAGTCCCTCGGCCTCAAAGGCAAGATCTGCCGCAACTGGACCCTCAACCCGCACCCGACCCTGATTCCCGCCATCGAAAGCGGCTGGGTCGAAAGCGTGCATTGCTTCGGCACCGAACTGGGGATGGAGAACTACATTGCTGCGCGGCCGGATGTGTTCTTTACCGGGCGCGACGGTTCCCTGCGTTCCAATCGGATGTTCAGCCAACTGGCCGGGCAATACGCCGTGGACCTGTTCATCGGCGCGACTTTGCAGGTCGATGGCGACGGTCATTCCTCCACCGTGACGCGCGGGCGCCTCGCCGGTTTCGGCGGGGCTCCGAACATGGGCCACGACCCGCGCGGTCGTCGTCACGGCACGCCAGCCTGGCTCGACATGCGCAACACCGATGTGGCCGAACCCATGCTCGAACGCGGCAAGAAACTCGTGGTGCAGATGGTCGAAACCTTCCAGGAGGGCGGCAAACCGACTTTTGTTGAAACCCTCGATGCGGTCGATGTGGCGAAGAAAAGCGGCATGCCGCTGGCACCGATCATGGTCTATGGCGACGACGTCACCCACCTGCTGACTGAAGAAGGCATCGCCTACCTGTACAAGGCGCGCTCGCTGGAAGAACGCCAGGCGATGATCGCCGCCGTCGCCGGGGTGACCGCCATCGGCCTGCGCCACAACCCCAAAGACACCGCGCGCATGCGCCGCGAAGGCCTGATCGCCTTGCCCGAAGACCTCGGCATCCGCCGCACCGACGCCACTCGCGAATTGCTCGCGGCGAAAAGCGTGGCCGATCTGGTGGAATGGTCCGGTGGCCTCTATAACCCGCCCGCCAAGTTCAGGAGCTGGTAATGCACGCACTTAACCTGCAAACCAAAACCCTGAGCCTGGCCGAGCGGCTGGCGGACCTGGCGGTGGACGCGCTGATCGACGAGGCTGATCTGTCGCCGAAACCGGCACTGGTCGACCGTCGCGGCAATGGCGCCCACACCGATTTGCACCTGGGGTTGATGCACGCGTCGGCGTTGTCCTTGTGGCCGGCCTTTAAAGAAATGGCGGAAGCCGCCATCGAGTTCGGCGAGGTCGGATTGCCCCTGCGCGAAGCCGTGGGCCGCATCGGTCGCGAAGGCGAGCAAGTGATGCTCGACACCACCGGCGGCGTGAATACCCATCGCGGGGCGATCTGGGCCTTGGGCCTGTTGGTCACGGCCGTGGCGCTGGAACCTCAATCCTGCAGCGCCAATAGTGTGGCGATACGTGCTGCGCGGTTGGCCTTGCTCGACGACCGTTTTGCACCACGTCCGCTCAGTCACGGTGCGCAAGTCGCCCAACGCTACGGCGCTCGCGGCGCCCGTGAAGAAGCGCAACTGGGTTTTCCGGCGGTGATCCAACGTGCTCTGCCACAACTGCTGCGCAGCCGCGCCACCGGCCATGGCGAACAGAACGCCCGGCTCGATGCGCTGCTGGCGATCATGACGAATCTGGCCGACACCTGCGTGCTTTACCGCGCGGGCGAAGAGGGGCTGAACACCATGCAGCGGGGCGCCCGGGCGGTGCTCGACGCGGGTGGCAGTGCCAGCCTCGCCGGACGTCGCCGCCTGCATGAGCTGGACCAACAACTCATCGCGTTGAATGCCTCGCCCGGCGGTGCTGCCGACTTGCTTGCAGCCAGCCTGTTCATCGACCGTATCGAGTCGGACGACGGCCTCATCCTCTGCCATTCAAGAAGGGAAGCGTTTTGATGGAAACTTTATCCTTTGAATTCCCCGCCGGGCAGCCACCACGCGGCCGGACACTGGTGGGTTGTGTCGGCTCGGGCGATCTGGAAGTACTGATCGAACCGGGTCAGGCCGGCAAGCTGACGATCAACGTGCAGACCTCGGTCAATGGCAGCGAACAACGCTGGCAGCATCTGTTCGCACGGATGTTCGACGGCCAGACGCCACCGGCGATGGCCATCGACATCCACGATTTCGGTGCGACACCCGGCGTGGTGCGCCTTCGTCTGGAACAGGGCTTCGAGGAGATCGGCCATGACTGACAGCGCATCCCTGCTCAACAAGCACAGCTTCGTCGAACTCGGTGCCCGGCAACGGGCCAAGGCCCTGCTCGACGCCGGCACTTTCCGCGAACTGCTCGACCCCTTTCAACGGATCATGTCGCCGTGGCTGTCGCGCCAGGGCGTGGTGCCACAAGCCGACGACGGTGTGGTGATCGCCAAGGGCAATCTCGATGGTTTGCCGGTGGTGATCGCGGCCATCGAAGGTGCGTTCCAGGGCGGCAGCCTGGGTGAAGTCGGCGGAGCAAAAATTGCCGGTGCACTGGAGCTGGCCGCCGAAGACAACCGCAACGGCATCCCGACCCGCGCCGTGCTGCTACTGGAAACCGGCGGCGTGCGCTTGCAGGAAGCCAACCTCGGCCTGGCGGCAATTGCCGACATCCACGCGGCGATTGTCGATTTGCAGCAGTACCAACCAGTGGTCGGTGTGGTGGCGGGCAGCGTCGGTTGCTTTGGCGGCATGTCGATTGCCGCCGGGTTGTGCAGTTATCTGTTGGTGACCCAGGAAGCGCGACTCGGCCTGAACGGCCCGCAGGTGATCGAGCAGGAAGCCGGACTCGAAGAATACGATTCCCGCGACCGCCCCTTTATCTGGAGCCTGACCGGTGGTGAGCAGCGTTTCGCCAGTGGTCTGGTGGATCGTTACGTCGATGACGATGTGGCGCAGATTCGCCAACAGGTGGCTGAGTTGCTCCAGCAGGGTTTGCCTGCACAGCCGCGCAGCCAGCAGGCCGAGTTGTTCCTGCAACGCCTGGCGCGTCTGGATGCCGAACCGCAAATCGAGCCTTCTGTGGTTCGCGATCTGTACCAAGGAGAACACCCATGAGTTCGAATTCCCTGCGAGGCTTGAACTGGTTCAACGCCTTGAGTGCCGGGGCGAAAGCGGTCGAAGGTTTGCCGGCTTCGCTGAAGGTCGCGGACGGTTCGCTGGGCGATCAGCCTGTGCGCTTCATCGCGGTGGTGGCCGACCCGGAAAACCGCTTCGTCCGTGCGCGCAACGGCGAGGTGGGGTTGCTCGAAGGCTGGGGCCTGGCGAAGGCGGTGGATGAGGTGATTGCTGCCGATGCTGACAAAACGCAGAAGCGCGCAGTGATCGCCATCGTCGACGTGCCGAGCCAGGCTTACGGTCGACGCGAGGAAGCCCTTGGCATTCATCAGGCGCTGGCCGCTGCGGCGGATAGTTATGCCCGTGCCCGTCTCGCTGGTCATGCGGTGATCGGTTTGCTGGTGGGCAAGGCAATGTCCGGGGCTTTTCTGGCCCACGGCTATCAGGCCAACCGCTTGATCGCCCTGCGCGATCCGGGGGTGATGGTGCACGCCATGGGCAAGGCGTCGGCGGCACGTGTGACCTTGCGCAGCGTCGAAGAGCTCGAAGCCCTGGCTGCCAGCGTGCCGCCGATGGCCTATGACATCGACAGCTATGCCAGCCTCGGGCTGCTGTGGGAAACCTTGTCGGTGGAGCAGATCGAGCAGCCGACTGCGGCGGATTTGGCRCGGGTGACCGAGTGCCTGCATCAGGCGATTGGCGATGTGGTCGCCAGTGGCCGTGATCTGAGCGGTCGCCTGGGGGCGGCCAATCGGGCGGCGTCGAGCAAGGTTCGCCAATTGCTGAGAGCGCAGTGGTGAGCACGCTATTGGCTCACGACCTGCTGTGGGGCATGACCCCGCAGCAGTTGCCGGCGGATGCGCCTGCCTGGGTGATCGAGTCGATCAGTGCCGGYCAGCCGGTGGTGGTCCGTCGTGCCTTGAGCGCGGCGGGGCAGGTGGCGGTGGGCGTGCGCGGGCCGTTGCGCGAACAGCGATTTGCAGCGGTGATGGAAGTCGCTGCCGTCACGCGCCGGGTGCGGCCGGAAGAGCTGTGCCATGTTCAAGGCCGACGCGATTTCCCGGCGCTGCGGGCCTTGGCGCAACTGCGCTCGCACCTCGATGACAGCGGTTGGGTCTGGGGTGTCAGCGGCAGCGCCGGGTTCGAGTTGGCCAGTGGGTTTGCCGCTTTGCACGAGGGCAGCGACCTCGATCTGATCCTGCGTACGCCACGTCCGTTGAGTCGTGTCGACGCCCAGGCGTTGGTGGCCGTTCTCGACGCAGCCGTGTGTCGCGTGGACCTGCAATTGCAGACACCGTCGGGCGCCGTTGCCTTGCGCGAATGGGCCGGTGCTTCGTCGCGGGTCCTGCTAAAAAATGCCATTCAAGCCACTCTGGTTTCCGACCCGTGGAATCCGCAGGAGCAAGCCGCGTGAGCCGCTTGCTGGTGTTCCCCGGCCAGGGTGCACAACAACCCGGGATGCTGGCGCGTTTGCCTCGGGAAACGTTGAACGAGGCGAGCGACCTGCTCGGTGAGGATGTGACGCAGCTGGATTCTGCCGAGGCGTTGCAGTCGACGAGGGCGGTTCAGCTTTGCCTGCTGATCGCCGGTGTCGCCGCTTCACGCCAGCTGGGCTTGACCCCGGACTACGTGGCCGGCTTGTCGATCGGCGCTTACCCGGCCGCGGTGGTGGCCGGTGCCTTGAGTTTCAGCGATGCGCTGCATCTGGTCAGTCTGCGCGGTGAGCTGATGCAGCAGGCTTATCCACAAGGCTACGGCATGACCGCGATCATCGGTCTGGACCTGGCCACGGTGGAAGGATTACTGGCCCGGGTGTACCGCGCAGAAATGCCGGTTTATCTGGCCAATATCAACGCCGATAACCAGGTGGTGATTGCCGGTAGCGACGCGGCGATGAAAGTGGTGGCGGAGTTGGCGAAAGGTTGCGGGGCTGGCTTGGCCAGGCGGCTGGCAGTGAGCGTGCCGTCCCACTGCCCATTGCTTGAGGTGCCCGCGCAACGGTTGGCCGAAGCCTTCGCCAAGGTGCCGCTGCAAACCCCGAAGATCGGCTACCTGAGCGGCAGTCGCGCGCGTCCGCTGATCAAGCCTGAAGCCTTGCGTGACGACCTGGCCTTCAACATGTGCCGCATCGTCGACTGGCGCGGCACAGTACAAAGCGCCTACGAGCGCGGCGTACGTCTACAGATCGAACTGCCGCCCGGTGCGGTGCTGACCGGGCTGGCGCGCCGGGTGTTCGAGCAGGGCACCGTGATTGCCTTCGACGGTGCCCGGCTCGATACCTTGCAGGCGCTGATGCGTGAGGAGGGAAGCCGTCACTCTTAGATCATCCGACTTAAGGCTTCGAACAACAAAAACAACATTCGAAATGCACTTTGAGGACTACAACAATGATTATYTACGGTGTGGCGCTGTTGGCGATCTGTACGCTGGCAGGGGTGATCATGGGTGACATGCTTGGTGTATTGCTGGGTGTGAAGTCAAACGTCGGCGGCGTCGGGATCGCGATGATCCTGCTGATTTGCGCACGGTTGTGGATGCACAAGCGTGGCGGCATGACCAAGGATTGCGAGCTGGGCGTCGGCTTCTGGGGCGCGATGTACATCCCGGTGGTGGTGGCGATGGCGGCGCAACAGAATGTGGTCACGGCGCTGCATGGTGGTCCRGTGGCGGTGTTGGCGGCGATCGGTTCGGTGGTGATCTGCGGCTGCACCATTGCCCTGATCAGCCGGACCCACAAAGGCGAACCCTTGCCCGATGAACCGGCGGATGTAACGCCGGTCGGCGCACCGGCGGGAGGTCGCTGATATGTGGGATCTCATCAAGAACGGTCTGGAACACAACGGTCTGGTCACCGCATTCGCCTTTGTCGGCGTGATCATGTGGGTGTCAGTGGTGATCTCCAAACGCCTGACCTTCGGGCGCATCCACGGTTCGGCGATTGCCATCGTCATCGGCCTGGTACTGGCCTGGGTCGGTGGCACGATGACCGGGGGGCAAAAAGGCCTGGCGGATTTGACGCTGTTTTCCGGCATCGGGCTGATGGGCGGCGCCATGCTGCGGGACTTCGCCATCGTTGCCACGGCATTTGAGGTGCAGGCCACGGAAGCGAAAAAGGCCGGCTTGATCGGCGTGATCGCGCTGCTATTGGGCACGGTGCTGCCGTTTATTGTCGGCGCGTGCATGGCCTGGGCATTCGGTTACCGCGACGCGGTGAGCATGACCACCATTGGCGCCGGTGCGGTGACTTACATCGTCGGGCCGGTGACCGGTGCGGCCATTGGTGCCAGTTCCGATGTGGTGGCGCTGTCGATTGCCACCGGCCTGATCAAGGCGATTCTGGTGATGGTGGGTACGCCGATGGCGGCGCGCTGGATGGGCCTGGACAATCCGCGCTCGGCGATGGTGTTCGGTGGGCTGGCCGGGACTGTCAGTGGCGTGACCGCCGGTTTGGCGGCGACGGATCGGCGCCTGGTGCCTTATGGCGCGTTGACCGCGACCTTCCACACCGGGCTTGGCTGCTTGCTCGGGCCTTCGCTGTTGTTCTTCATTGTTCGCGGGATTGTCGGGTAAGTCGCAGGATCTTCGCTGACTGTACCGACGTCATCGCGAGCAAGCTCGCTCCCACATTGGAATGCGGTCTCCTGTGGGAGCGAGCTTGCTCGCGATGGCCGCGACACGGTTTCAAGCCTGCCGATTGGCATACATCCGACACTCCGCCAACAACGCCAGCAGATTCGGATCGCGCTCCTTGGCCTTCAGGAACACCACGCCAATGTGCTGCTGCAACCGGTACTTTTCCTGCAGCGGGATCAGCTTCACCCGGTTCTCGTACACCGCCGCAATCCGCCCCGGCAGCAACGCATAACCCACGCCCGAGCTGACCATGCTCAGCAGAGTGAAGATGTCGTTGACCTGCATCGCCACCTTCGGCTCGAACCCTGCCTGCTCGAATACCCGCTTGCCGTCCTGGTGGGTGGCGAAGCCCTGGGTCAGGGTGATGAAGGTTTCGTCGCGGACCTCGGCCAGGTCGACTTCAGTTCGCTGGGCAAACTTCGAGTCAGCGGGCGTGGCGAGGAAGATGTCGTCGGAAAACAGCGGGATCTGCTCGCAATCCGGATCGTTGACACTCTCGTCCAGCGACACCAGGGCCGCATCGACTTCCATGTTCTTGAGCTTGTAGAGCAGGTCGATATTGGAGCCCAGAATCAGGTCGATGTTGAGCTCGCTACGGCGGATCTTCAAACCCATGATCAGCTGCGGCACGGTCTTCACCGTCAGTGAATACAGCGAGCCGAGTTTGAAACGTTCGGCCGAGAACCCGGCGGCTTCGCGGGTCAAGCGCACACTTTCGACGACGTCCTGAATCAGCTTCTGTGCCCGCTCTTCCAGCACATAAGCGCTTTCCAGCGGCGTCAGGCTGCGGCCTTCGTGCTTGAACAAGGGGCAGCGCAGGGCGCTTTCCAGGGAATGGATCGCCCGATGCACGCTGACATTGCTGGTCTGCAATTCGGCCGCGGCCCGCGCCAGGTTGCCGGTGCGCATGAAGGCCAGGAACACCTCGAGTTTTTTCAGGGTCAACTCTTCATCGATCAGCATGGGGCGGACTCTTTTTGGAATGACTCGATTGTGCCCAATTGGCTAACGTTTGGCTCGATGGCTTTCGTAGGAGCTGCCGAAGGCTGCGATCTTTTGATCTTGATTTTCGCTGCCCTTGAAGGTGCTGAAGATCAAAAGATCGCAGCCTTCGGCAGCTCCTACACGGGATTGCGCTATACGGAAACATTGCGCTTTTAACCTTGAGGCCTGAGCCTTGCGCAAGGCGGTAACGAATTTTGAGGTGAGCAACGCATGTATCACGGGGAAAGACTCAACGCTTGGACGCATCTGGTCGGGGCAGTGGCGGCGTTTGTCGGCGGGGTGTGGCTGATTGTGCTGGCCAGTCTCGACGGTAGCCCGTGGAAGATTGTCAGTATGGCGATCTACGCCTTTACCTTGCTGGTGCTTTACAGCGCATCGACCGTTTACCACAGCGTGCGCGGGCGCAAGAAAGCGATCATGCAGAAGGTCGATCACTTCTCGATCTACCTGTTGATCGCCGGCAGCTATACGCCGTTCTGCCTGGTGACCCTGCGCGGGCCGTGGGGCTGGACGTTGTTCGGGATTGTCTGGGGGCTGGCGCTGATCGGCATCCTGCAAGAGATCAAACCGCGTTCGGAAGCACGCATTCTGTCGATCGTGATTTACGCGGTGATGGGCTGGATCGTGTTGGTGGCGGTCAAGCCGTTACTTGCGGCGCTGGGCGCCGCCGGATTTGCGTGGCTGGCATCAGGCGGGGTGTTGTACACCGTCGGGATTATCTTTTTTGCCCTGGACGACCGGCTGCGGCATGCCCACGGGATCTGGCATCTGTTCGTGATCGCCGGGAGCTTGCTGCACTTTGTGGCGATCTTGTTTTATGTGCTTTAAGGCTGTACCGGAACCAGGCGATCCAGCTGCTCCCGGGCTCGACGGCTGAACACCTGCAACAGGTCGTTCAAGGTGTGGGGCGGTGGTTCGGCGGCGCGGGTCACTGCGTACAGGGTGATGGGTAGCGGCGGTGCCAGAGGGCGGATCGTTGTGCTGGCGCAAGAGGCGCCAAGGGCGGTGAACGGATCGATCACCGCCAGGCCCGCGCCGGATTCCACCATCGCCCGTGCCAGTGAGTAGGTTTGCACGGCGATGCGTACCCGCGGCGGCGGTTCGACCGCTTCCAGGTAACTGTCGAGCCGCGCGGCCAGCGGATCAGCGCTGGATAAACCGATCAGCGGCGCATCCGCCAGCGCCATCAGCGGCAACGGTTTACCCGCCTCTTCCTGAGGCCAGTAACCACTCGGCGCCAGCGCCACCAGCACGCCGGACGCCAGCGCCTGGGCCTTGAGCCCCGGGTGATCCGGGCGTTGCAGGGTCAGGGCGACATCCACTTCGCGCATCAACAGGTTCTGCACCAGTTCGCGACTGTGGGCGCTGGAGAGTTCGCAAACGATGTCCGGGTAACGCCCGGTCCATTCGTGAATGGCCGGCGGCAGCAATGACAGGGCCAGCGCCGGGGTGGCACCGATGCGCAGGCTGTGGCCAGGCTCGCGGCGCAGGCTCTGCGCCAGGCGTCGCACGCCTTGCAGGCTTTCGCTGACCTTATCCACTTCGCGCTCCAGCTCCAGCGCTTCCGGCGTCGCCTGCAACTTGCCGCGTACCCGCAGGAACAACGGGAAGCCCAATTGCTGCTCGGCGTGCTGCAACACCTTGCTCACTGCCGGTTGCGAGACGTGCAGCAATTGCGCGGCAGCGCTGATCGATCCGGTCTGGCGGATGGCCTGGAAAATCTCGATATGGCGGAGGCGCATGGCAAGTCCATAACCTTTGTTTATGGGATTGCCATCTTTATGCATTGTTCAACGTCTGTCACCTGGCTCTAACCTTGGCCTCGTCTTCACAACGGTTTTAAGGACGGACATGGCTCAGCGTGTGTGCATCATCGGTGGCGGCGTGATTGGCCTTGCAACGGCCTATGCGCTGGTGCGCGACGGCTTCGAGGTGACGGTGATCGAGGCACGGGACTCGCTGGGCAGCGAAACCAGCTTCGCCAACGGCGGCCAGTTGTCCTATCGCTATGTCGCGCCCCTGGCCGACGCCGGTGTGCCTTTGCAAGCCATCGGCTGGATGCTGCGCGGCGATTCACCGTTGAAGCTGCGCCCGCGCTTCGACCCGGCCCAGTGGCGCTGGATGGCGGCGTTCCTCGGCGCCTGCCGCCGCTCGGTCAACCGCGAGAACGCCGCGCACTTGCTGCGCCTGGCGCTGTTCAGCCAGGACACCTTGAGGTCCTGGCGCGAGGACGATGGACTGGCGGGATTCCAGTGGCGGCGCAATGGCAAACTGGTGACTTTCCGTCAGAACAGCAGCTTCGAGCATGCGCGCCAGTGTCTGGCCGACCCGCAGCAACAGCAGGTGTTGTCGCCGGCCGAATGCGCGCAGCTGGAACCGGCGCTGACCGATGCGCCCTTTGTCGGGGCAATCTACACCCCGGACGAAGAGGTCGGCGATTGCCACGGTTTCTGCCAGCAACTGGCCGCACGACTGAAGGCGTCCGGCCGTTGCGAATTTCTCCTCGGGCAAGCGGTGACCGGCATTCGCCACAGCAACGGCAGCGTCAACGCCATCGAACTGGGCGAACACGTGCTGCCGGTCGAGCAACTGGTGATCGCCGCCGGTCACCGCAGCCCACTATTGGCGCTGCCCGGGCTGCAACTGCCGCTTTATCCGCTCAAGGGCTACAGCCTGACCGTGCCGATCGGCGCCGGTCACCGGGCGCCGGACGTGAGCATCACCGACTACGACCGCAAGATTGTCTACGCCCGCATCGGCGAGCAATTGCGAGTGGCGGCGATGGTCGACATCGTCGGCTTCGATCCTGCGCTGGACCCCAAGCGCCTGGCGCTGATCAAGCGTCAGGCCCATGACACCTTTCCAAATGCCGGCGCCTATGACGAAGCCGTCGAGTGGGCCGGCATGCGCCCGGCCACCCCCAGCGGCGTGCCGTTGCTGGGCGCGACGGCGTATCGCAATCTGTGGCTCAACCTCGGCCACGGCGCGCTGGGCTTCACCCTGGCATGCGGCAGCGGGCGCTTGCTCAGCGAGCTGATCGGCGAGCGCGAGCCTTCCATCGACCTGCGCGGCTTCAACCACCGGGCCGCCTGAATAGCGATTTCTGAAAAGGACACTGCGATGACCATTACCCGACTGCACAGCAACCCGCGCCTGTCTGGCGCCGTGACCTTTGGCGACCTGGTGTTTCTCTCCGGGCAGGTGCCGGGCGATGCCCTGGATGCCAGCGGCCAGACCCGCGAAGTGCTGGCGAAAATTGATACCTTGCTGGCCGAACTGGGCAGCGACAAGGATCATCTGCTCAGCGCGACCATTTACCTGAAGAACATCACCGAGGATTTCGCCGCGATGAACGAGGTCTGGTCGGCCTGGCTGTCGCCGGGGCAGGCGCCGAGCCGCACCACCGTGCAGGCCGAACTGGCCCGTCCGCAGGTGCTGGTGGAAATCACCGTCATCGCTGCACGCGTCTGATAAACCAACACCCACAACGGAGAATAACAATGCAAAAAATCACGTTGCTCGCTTGTACGCTTGGCCTGTTGCTCGGCAGTCAGGTTCAGGCCAATGAAGCGCCGCTGACCGGCACCCTGAGCAAGATCGCCAGCGCCAACAGCATCACCCTGGGCTATCGCGATGCTTCGGTGCCGTTCTCCTACGTGGGTGATCATAGCGGCAAGCCGATGGGTTACTCGGTGGATCTGGCGGGCAAGATCGTCGAGCGCATCCAGCAGCAACTGGCACTGCCAGACTTGAAGGTGAACTACAACCTGGTGACCTCGCAGACCCGCATTCCACTGGTGCAGAACGGCACCGTGGACCTGGAGTGCGGCTCCACCGGCGTGACCGCCGAACGGCAGAAACAGGTGGCTTTCTCCTATGGCTTCATCTACGTCAAAGGCCAGTTGCTGACGGCGAAGGACAGCGGGATCAAGAGCTTCGCTGACCTGCGCGGCAAGAACGTGGTGACCACCGCCGGCACCACCAACGAGCGCTTCCTGAAAAGCTACAACGTCGATCACAAGATCGACATGTTCGTGATCAGCGCCAAGGACCACGGCGAAGCCTTCCAGATGCTGCAATCAGGCCGGGCGGTGGCGTTCTACATGGACGACGCGCTGCTCTACGGCGAGCGCGCCAAGGCTCAAGACCCGCACAAGTGGGCGGTAGTCGGGGAGGAGCAATCGCGTGAGATCTACAGTTGCATGGTGCGCAAGGACGACCCGCAGTTCCTGGCGCTGGTCAACGGTGCGTTGGCGGATCTGTACAGCTCGGGCGAGATCAACGGCATCTACAAACGCTGGTTCGAGCAACCGATCCCGCCGAAGGGCTTGAACCTCGAGTTCCCGATGACCAGCGAACTCAAGGCGATCATTGCCAAACCGGTGAGTGATCCGGTGCAGTAAAATACAAAAGATCGCAGCCTGCGGCAGCCTGTAGGAGCTGCCGCAGGCTGCGATCTTTTTTAGAAATCACCCCACAGTTGCTGGGCCACCGCCAGTGCGACAACCGGCGCGGTTTCGGTGCGCAGCACCCGTGGACCGAGGCGGGCGGCATGGAAGCCGCCGGCCTTGGCCTGATCGACTTCGGCATCGGACAAACCACCCTCCGGACCGATCAGGAATGCCAGACTTGAAGGCTTGGCATGGCTCACCAGCGGTTCGGCCACCGGGTGCAGCACCAGTTTCAACTCGGCTTGCGTTTGCTTCATCCAGTCAGCCAGCAACAATGGCGGATGAATCACCGGTACTCGCGAGCGACCGCACTGTTCGCAAGCGCTGATCGCCACCTGGCGCCAATGCAGCAGGCGCTTGTCGGCGCGCTCGTCCTTGAGCCGGACTTCGCAGCGTTCGGTGAAGATCGGGGTGATTTCAGTGACGCCCAGTTCCGTGGCTTTCTGAATTGCCCAGTCCATGCGCTCGCCCCGGGACAGGCCTTGGCCGAGATGGATTTGCAGCGGCGACTCGACCTGCCCGGCGAAGCTTTCATCGATCTGCACCACGACGCGCTTTTTGCCGACTTCGACCAGTGTGGCGCGAAACTCCTGGCCCGAGCCGTCGAACAACTGCAACGCATCACCCTCGGCCATGCGCAGCACGCGGCTGATGTAATGGGCCTGGGCTTCGGGCAACTCGTGCTCGCCGATGCTCAAGGGGGCGTCGATGAAGAAGCGGGACAGTCTCATGCTGGGTCTCTGAAAAAGGGTGTTGGTCATTGATCGGTGGGGACTTCTGTGGGAGCGAGCTTGCTCGCGATGACGATCTGACATTCACCATTGATGGTGGCTGAAAGACCGCTATCGCGAGCAAGCTCGCTCCCACATTGACCGCATCATCAACCCGGATCACGGAACCCCGGATGGAAGTCCTTCTGCACCGCCACGCTGACGCTGTCACGGGTCGCAATGTCGATCCCTTCGCTGGCCACTTCGGCGAGGAAGTCGATCTGCTCCGGGGTAATCACATACGGCGGCAGGAAATACACCACGCTACCCAGTGGACGCAGTAAAGCACCGCGCTCCAGGGCGTGCTGGAACACCTTCAGGCCGCGACGTTCCTGCCATGGGTAAGCCTCTTTGCTGGCCTTGTCCTTGACCATTTCGATGGCCAGCACCATGCCGGTCTGGCGCACTTCGGACACGTTCGGGTGGTCGACCAGATGCGCCGTCGACGAAGCCATGCGCTGCGCCAGGGCCTTGTTGTTCTCGATGACATTGTCTTCTTCGAAGATGTCCAGGGTCGCCAGGGCCGCCGCGCACGCCAGCGGGTTGCCGGTGTAGCTGTGGGAGTGCAGGAAGGCGCGCAGGGTCGGGTAGTCGTCGTAGAAGGCGCTGTAGACCTCGTCGGTGGTCATGCACGCCGCCAGCGGCAGATAGCCGCCGGTCAGGGCCTTGGACAGACAGAGGAAGTCAGGGCGGATGCCGGCCTGTTCGCAGGCGAACATCGTCCCGGTGCGGCCGAAGCCGACGGCGATTTCGTCGTGGATCAGGTGCACGCCGTAGCGGTCGCAAGCTTCTCGCAGCAGCTTGAGGTAGACCGGGTGATACATGCGCATGCCGCCGGCGCCCTGGATCAGCGGCTCGACGATCACCGCCGCAACTGTGTCGTGGTGCTCGGCCAGGGTCTGTTCCATCGCGGCGAACATATTGCGCGAATGCTCTTCCCAGCTCATGCCCTCGGGCCGCAGGTAGCAATCCGGGCTCGGCACCTTGATGGTGTCCATCAACAGCGCTTTGTAGGTCTCGGTGAACAGCGGCACGTCGCCCACCGACATCGCCGCCATGGTTTCGCCGTGGTAGCTGTTAGTCAGGGTGACGAAGCGCTTCTTGGCAGGCGTACCGCGGTTGAGCCAGTAGTGAAAGCTCATTTTCAGCGCGACTTCGATGCAGGACGAACCGTTATCGGCGTAGAAGCACCGGGTCAGGCCTTCCGGCGTCATCTTCACCAGGCGCTCGGACAGTTCGATCACCGGTTGATGGCTGAAACCGGCGAGGATCACATGTTCGAGCTGATCGACCTGGTCCTTGATGCGCTGGTTGATCCGCGGGTTAGAGTGCCCGAATACATTGACCCACCAGGAGCTGACCGCATCGAGGTAGCGTTTGCCTTCGAAGTCTTCCAGCCACACGCCTTCCCCGCGCTTGATCGGGATCAGTGGCAGTTGTTCGTGATCTTTCATCTGGGTGCAGGGATGCCACAACACGGCGAGATCGCGTTGCATCCACTGATTATTGAGGCCCATTTTCACTCTCCTGGAGGCGGTCCGTGACCAGCGCGGACAAACAATCGCGCAAGCCTATGCAATGCGTGCCACGGGGACAACCCATTGTGTCGAATGAGCTACTTTCTACAGGCCGATAGACGTTGCTGGCGGGCGTCTGAAGGCTGACGTATCCTTCGCGGTTCTTGAGCCGTCTGGCTCGCAAAAACTGCTGTTTTCCTCGTGTGATTCCGGAGTTCGCTGAATGTCTGTCGGTTGGCTGCGCGCCTGTGCGCTGGTGATGTTGGGGCTGTTCAGCGTGTCTGCGCTGGCCAAGGATAAAACCGCGATCGTGATCGGCGGCGGCCTGTCGGGCCTGACTGCTGCGTACGAGCTGCAGAACAAGGGCTGGCAGGTCACCCTGCTGGAAGCCAAGTCGAGCCTGGGCGGCCGTTCCGGCATGGCCACCAGCGAGTGGATCGGCAACGACAAGGTCCAACCGGTGCTGAACAAATACGTATCGAACTTCAAGCTGAGCACCACGCCGGCCCCTGAATTCGTGCGGACCCCAGGCTATTTGATCGATGGTGAGTATTTCTCCGCCGCCGACCTGGCGACCAAACAACCGGCCACCGCCGAGGCGCTCAAGCGCTTCGACAAGACCGTGGACGATCTGGCGCGCTCGATCGACGACCCGCAGAACCCGGCCGCCAACAACACGCTGTATGCGCTGGATCAGATCAACGTGTCGAGCTGGCTCGACAAGCAGAACCTGCCGGCCACCGCCCGGCAGTTGATCAACCAGCAGATCCGTACCCGCTACGACGAACCTTCGCGCTTGTCGCTGCTGTACTTCGCGCAGCAGAGCCGCGTTTACCGAGGCGTCTCCGATCGTGACCTGCGGGCTTCGCGCCTGGTCGGTGGCAGTCCGGTGCTGGCCCAGGCCCTGGTCAAGCAGCTGAAAACCATCAAGACCAATTCCCGGGTCTCGTCAATCACTCAGGACAAGGACGGCGTGAACGTCAAAGTCGACAGCGTCAGCTATCAGGCTGACTACGTCGTGCTGGCCGTGCCACTGCGTGCCCTGGACAAGATCCAGATGACCCCGGCGCTGGACGCCCAGCACCTGGCGGCGATCAAGGGCACCAACTACGGATGGCGCGACCAGATCATGCTGAAGTTCAAGACGCCGGTGTGGGAATCCAAGGCGCGCATGTCTGGCGAGATCTACAGCAACACCGGCCTGGGCATGTTGTGGATCGAGCCTGCCCTGAAGGGCGGTGCCAATGTGGTGATCAACCTGTCCGGCGACAATGCGCGAGTGATGCAGGCGTTCGGCGACAAGCAGATGGTCGATCAGGTGTTGATTCGCCTGCATGCGTTCTATCCGCAGGCTCGCGGTTCGTTCACTGGTTATGAACTCCGTCGCTACAGCACCGATCCGTCGACTGGCGGCGCCTACCTGGCCTTCGGTCCGGGCCAGATCAGCAAGTTCTGGCGCCTGTGGGAACGCCCGATTCAGCGCGTAACCTTCGCTGGCGAACACACCGACACCCTGTACCCGGGCACCCTGGAAGGCGCGCTGCGCACTGGTCAGCGTGCAGCCAGCCAGGTTGAAGACCTGGCGGCGGGCAAGTCGTTCGAACCGACGAAAGTGGTCCCGGCCGCCGCTGCGGCGGGCGCTGGTGCGGTGGCGGCGAAGAAAGGCAATTTCTTCAGCAATCTGTTCGGCGGCTCCGATGACGAGAAGAAGCCAGAGCTGGTCAAGGCACCTGAGCCGGTTGCACCGCCAGCGCCTGCTCCGGTGCCAGCCCCGGCGGTCGCACCGGCCCCGGTGGAAGCACCGAAGCCTGCGACCCCGGTAAAAACCGAGCCGGCCAAAAAGGCTCCGGCAAAACCGGCTGCCAAGACTGAGGCGAAAAAAGCCCCGGTCAAGGCACCGGCCAAGAAAACCGAGCCGGTGAAGAAGCCAGCAGCTAAACCTGCGGCGACTCCGGCAATGGATGCCAAGGCGTAGTAAGCCCTGGGACAAAAAGAACGCGGCGTAAATGCCGCGTTTTTTTTGCCTGAAGAAAGCCGGGGTCAAAAATCGAATAAAACATTTGGTACAGGTGTTCTTCGGTTTGTATTCATTTTTTCTAACACTTTCGACTTTAATCTTTCCTTAACTCGCCTGTTTCAGACTCTTGATCGTATTTCTCGATATTTCAAAGCGAAATTTTCGGCTTTAATTCGATAGATAACTCGATAGTCTTGGGCCAGCACTTACAGGGATCTAGGCAATGCAGCTACGTAACTCGACCTCCCGCTACGGCTGGGTCAGCATCTTCATGCACTGGGGCGTGGCACTGGCCGTGTTCGGTTTGTTCGCCCTCGGGCTGTGGATGGTCGGGCTCGGCTATTACGACCCTTGGCGCAAGACCGGGCCGGATCTGCACAAGAGCATCGGTTTGATCTTGCTGGGCGTCATGGTGCTGCGGGTATTGTGGCGTTTCATCAGCCCGCCGCCGCCAACCCTGGCCAGCTATAGCCGCATGACGCGTCTGGGTGCCATGTTCGGCCATGCCTTTCTGTATCTCTGTCTGTTCGCTGTGATGATTGCCGGTTATATGATTTCCACCGCAGAAGGTGCCGGGATTCCGGTGTTTGACTGGTTTGAAGTGCCTGCCCTGGTTTCCGGACTGCCGGACCAGGCAGATAACGCCGGTGCGATTCACCTCTACCTGGCGTGGGTGCTGGTAATTTTTTCCGGCCTCCATGCGTTGGCAGCATTGAAGCACCACTTTATCGACCGTGATGTGACCCTCAAGCGAATGCTGGGTCGCAAAGCCTGAAGTTCAACCTCGACTCCCAAGGAAAACAAAGCATGTTGTTGAAAAAGACTCTCGCCGCTCTGGCAATCGGTTCGGCCCTGCTGTCCGCTAATGTGATGGCTGCTGACTACGTAGTAGACACAACAGGCCAGCACGCCTTCGTCAACTTCAAGATCAGCCACCTGGGCTACAGCTTCATCACCGGTACCTTCAAGACCATGGACGGCAAGTTCAGCTTCGACGCTGCCAAGCCTGAAGACAGCAAGATCGAGTTCAACGTGAACACCGCCAGCGTTTTCACCAACAACGCCGAACGTGACAAGCACGTCTCCAGCAAAGACTTCCTGAAAGTGGCTGATTTCCCTAAGGCCACGTTCGTGTCCACCAGCGTTAAAGCCACCGGTAAAAACGCCGCTGGCAAAGACACGGCCGACGTGGCCGGCGACCTGACTATTGATGGCGTAACCAAGCCAGTCGTGATCAAGGCCACTTTCCTGGGTGAAGGCAAGGATCCATGGGGCGGCTACCGTGCAGGCTTCGAGGGCACTACCAGCATCAAGCGTTCCGATTTCGGCAAGATGATGGACTTGGGCCCACAGTCCGACGCGGTCGATCTGTACATCACGTTTGAAGGTGTTAAAGCGAAGTAATGCTGAGACGGTAGGAGCGAGCCTGCTCGCGAAAAACCTGAGAGCGCCGCGGAGCATCAGGCTTCCAGCGTTATCGTTGACGACCATCGTCGGAACGCCGCCCGGAGCAGGCTCGCTCCTACAGGATTTCATCAGCCATAAAAAAATGCCCCTGATCTCGCGATCAGGGGCATTTTTCATTGCAGCGATAACTCAGCGATTGCGGGTCAGCAGCGCTGGTTTCTCACCACGAGGACGGCTTGGCAGTTGATCCAGTTGCTCTGGTGTCGGGAAGCGGTCAGCCTTGGACTCCTTGTGCATGATCTTCGGCGCGGGGCCGCGCGGGTTCTGCACGGCCGGTTCCGAACGCGGCTGGTCGTCACGGGCCGGGCGGCGATTGCGCGAGTCTTCGCGGCGGGCCTGGCCGTCGCGCGGTGCGCCACTGCGAGGGCCGCTACGCTTGGCCGGTGGGGTGCCGGTGCTGGCGCCATCGCTGTTGCGCGGACCGCTCTGGCGACCTTGTGGCTTGCCGGAACGTGGAGCGCCCGAACCTGCTGCAGTGCCTTGTGCCGGAGCACCCGGACGGCGGCCACGGCCTTGCGCGGGTTTCTGCTGCGGCACGTAGTCGACGCGGTTACCGAAGTTATCGACATCGTCGTCCAGGAACTCGTCCGGGGCACGGTCAGCGGCGGCACGAGGAGGCTGCGACGGACGCTGTTCGCGAGCCGGAGTGCCTTCACGTGGTTTTTGCTGACGGGCCGGGCGCTCACCGCGCTCGCCGGCCGGTTTTTCCTTGCCCTTGTCCTTGCCTTTGTCCTTGCGACCACCGCCGCCACCGCTGCCGTTCGGACCGTCGCCGCGCGGGCCACGTGGATTGCGTGGGTTACGCATGTCCGGACGCTCGCGCACTTCAGGTTTCTCGGCTTCCACAGCACTGGCATCGAAGCCCATCAGGTCGCCGTCGGCGATTTTCTGCCTGGTCATGCGTTCGATGCTTTTCAGCAGTTTTTCTTCGTCCGGGGCTACCAGCGAAATCGCCTCGCCCGAACGACCGGCACGGCCGGTACGGCCGATGCGGTGCACGTAGTCTTCATCGACATTCGGCAGTTCGAAGTTGACCACGTGTGGCAACTGGTCGATGTCCAGGCCGCGGGCGGCGATGTCGGTGGCCACCAGGATGCGCACGGTGCCGGCCTTGAAGTCGGCCAAGGCTTTGGTGCGGGCGTTCTGGCTCTTGTTGCCGTGGATCGCGACGGCGCTCAGGCCGTGCTTGTCCAGATACTCGGCCAGACGGTTGGCGCCGTGCTTGGTGCGGGTGAACACCAGTACCTGTTCCCAGGCGCCAGCGGTGATCAGGTGCGCCAGCAGCGAACGCTTGTGGCTGGCTGGCAGGCGGAATACGCGCTGTTCGATGCGCTCGACCGTGGTGTTCGGCGGCGTGACTTCGATGCGTTCCGGGTTGTGCAGCAGTTTGCCGGCGAGGTCGGTGATGTCCTTGGAGAAGGTCGCCGAGAACAGCAGATTCTGGCGTTTGGCCGGCAGACGGGCCAGGACCTTCTTCACGTCATGGACGAAGCCCATGTCGAGCATGCGGTCGGCTTCGTCCAGCACGAGGATTTCCACGTGGGACAGATCGACGCTGCCTTGGCCGGCCAAGTCGAGCAGGCGGCCAGGGCAGGCCACCAGCACGTCTACGCCACGGGACATGGCCTGAACCTGCGGGTTCATGCCAACACCGCCGAAGATGCAGGCGCTGACGAACTTCAGGTCACGGGCATAGACCTTGAAGCTTTCATGCACTTGCGCCGCGAGTTCGCGAGTCGGGGTCAGGACCAGTACGCGCGGCTGGCGCGGGCCGTGACGCTGGGATTTGTCCGGGTGACCGTTGGGGAACAACCGCTCCAGGATCGGAAGGGCGAAACCGCCGGTTTTACCAGTACCTGTCTGTGCCGCGACCATCAGGTCGCGACCTTGCAACACGGCGGGAATGGCCCGCTGTTGCACCGGAGTAGGCTCGGTATAGCCCGCTGCCTCGATGGCGCGGACTAAAGCCTCGGAGAGACCGAGGGAAGCAAAGGACATGAGTAATCCTGTTTTAAGTTAGGGCTTGGCCCAATGGGAGTCTTGCCTGGCGCGAATGGCGTTTAAGAGGACGCAATCCCGTCCGGTCCTGCTGGGTCTCGAAGGCTCGTCTGCAAGCGCTCGCGCGGGCTGAAAGCTGCGCAGTAGCGGGGTTGAGATGCCTTGAACGATTCCGAGCGTCCGGGCGTGAGCCTGGCGGGAAGGCCGGAGTATAACAGAGCAATCACTGCGCGCCGCTTTCCTGCTGCTCAACGGTTTTTTCCGTGGCGGCCGTGGTCTTTTCAGTCTTCACGTTGGCTGCCGGTTCCGCGCCGTAGCGCGCACTCAGTTCAGCGTAGGCAGGCTCGCGTTTGAAACGTTTGAGTTCGGCGCCGAAACGCTGCACCAGCAGATCCATGCCCGCATTGCGACGTACCGCGAGAAACTGGCTTTGCTGGCTGATGATCGTGGGGTTTTCGGTGATCTTGTCGCGGATGCCCAGCTCGTCGAGCAAATGCTGGCCAACCCGGCGGTCGGTGATCAGCAGGTCAATCCGCCCGCGTACCAGTTTGCCGAAGTTGGCTTCATGGGTGGGAGCCGGCTCGCGGGTGAACAGCGTCGAATCGCTGAAGTCCTTGCTGTACAGGTAACCCGGCGAGGTGCCGATGGTCAGGCCTTGCAAGTCATCGAGGGTGCGAAACGGATGGGGCCGTTCATTGGCGTAGAACATCACGAACTGGACTTCAGACAGTGGTTCGCCGGGGTAGAGCAGGGTCGCATCACGTTCGACGCTGTGAAAGATGTCCAGCGCGCCGTCGGCCTGCCCGGTTTCAAGCATCGACAGGCAGCGTTTCCATGGCAGGAACTGCCACTCCACTTCGATGCCCAGGCGCTTGAAGACAATGGCGGTGGTTTCGTAGTCCAGGCCCAGTGATTTGCCGTTGTCTTCGTACACATAAGGCGCCCACGGCTCCGTGACAATGCGCAGCTTCTCGCCCCGAGCGGCGAAGCTCAGGCAAGTGAAGACAAGCATGGCGATTAATTGCGTGATCAAAGGCATGGGTTTGAGATTACGACGAGAAACCGGAAAGAGCCAGAAACTCACTGCAGATGCTCTAACTCCGTGGATTGCTGCACATTAATAGTGCGCTGAAAGCAAAAGATCGCAGCGTGCGACAGTTCCTACAGGGAATACACATTCCGGGGTAGGAGATGCCGAAGGCTGCGATCTTTTGATCTTGCTTGTAGCGTTCAACTTGCAGCTTGTAGCTGCCTCAACGTGGCAACTTCAGGTTATTCCACACCGCCAGGCTCGCTTCAGCCTGGTTCAATGTGTAGAAGTGCAGCCCTGGAGCGCCGCCCTGCAGCAGTTGTTCGCACATTTCGGTGATGACCTGTTCACCAAAGCGCTGAATGCTCTGGGTGTCGTCGCCGTAGGCTTCCAGTTGCTTGCGGATCCAGCGCGGGATTTCCGCACCGCAGGCATCGGAGAAGCGCGCCAGCTTGCTGTAGTTGGTGATCGGCATGATGCCCGGCACGATCGGGATGTTCACACCCAGCGCTCGCACACGTTCCACGAAGTAGAAGTAGCAGTCGGCGTTGAAGAAGTACTGGGTGATCGCACTGTCGGCGCCAGCGTTGGCCTTGCGCACGAAGTTGGCAACATCGTCTTCGAAATTGCGCGCTTGCGGATGCATTTCCGGGTAAGCGGCGACTTCGATGTGGAAATGATCACCGGTTTCTTCACGAATGAATTCAACCAGGTCGTTGGCGTGGCGCAATTCACCGCTGGCCATGCCCATGCCCGAAGGCAGGTCACCGCGCAGAGCGACGATACGCTTGATGCCGGCGGCCTTGTACTGGGCCAGCAGGCCGCGCAGGTCAGCTTTGCTATCGCCCACGCAAGACAGATGCGGAGCGGCAGGGATTTTGACTTCGCTTTCTAGCTGCAACACGGTGTTCAGCGTGCGATCACGGGTCGAACCGCCGGCGCCGTAGGTGCAGGAGAAGAAATCGGGGTTGTAGGTGGCCAACTGGCGAGCAGTGGCGAGCAGCTTTTCTTGCCCAGCATCGGTCTTCGTAGGGAAGAACTCGAAGCTGTAGCGACGATCTTGGGACATGGGAATACCCTTGAAAACGCGTAAGGCGGACGCAGGCCCCTGTAGGAGCGAGCTTGCTCGCGAAAAACGTCAGGGCAACGCGTTTAGCCAGATAGCGCGCGTTTTCGTTAACGTCCATCGCGAGCAAGCTCGCTCCTACACAGGAAGAGCCGGCCGATCAGTAGCGGTAAGCGTGCGGCTTGAACGGACCTTCGACGGTCACGCCGATGTAGTCGGCCTGGGTCTTGGTCAGTTGAGTCACGACGCCGCCGAAGCCACGGACCATTTCCAGGGCCACTTCTTCGTCGAGTTTCTTCGGCAGTACTTCAACGGTCAGGCGCTCGGCTTGCTGGGCTGGCGACAGGTCGGCGTACTTCTGGCCGAACAGGAAGATCTGCGCCAGAACCTGGTTGGCGAACGAACCGTCCATGATGCGGCTCGGGTGGCCGGTTGCGTTGCCCAGGTTAACCAGGCGGCCTTCGGCCAGCAGGATCAGGTAGTCGTCGTTCTGTGGGTCGAAATCGCCAGCGCCGGTACGGTGGATCTTGTGAACCTGCGGCTTCACTTCTTCCCATGCCCAGTTCTTGCGCATGAAAGCGGTGTCGATTTCGTTGTCGAAGTGACCGATGTTGCAGACAACGGCACGCTTCTTCAGGGCTTTGAGCATGTTCGAATCGCAAACATTGACGTTGCCGGTGGTGGTCACGATCAGGTCGATCTTGCCCAGCAATGCCTTGTCGATGCTTGCTTCAGTACCGTTGTTGATACCGTCGATGAATGGCGAAACCACTTCGAAACCGTCCATGCAGGCTTGCATGGCGCAGATCGGGTCGACTTCGGAAACCTTGACGATCATGCCTTCCTGACGCAGGGACTGAGCGGAACCCTTGCCCACGTCGCCGTAGCCGATGACCAGCGCTTGCTTGCCGGACAGCAGGTGGTCGGTGCCGCGCTTGATCGCATCGTTCAGGCTGTGACGGCAGCCGTACTTGTTGTCGTTCTTGCTCTTGGTCACCGAGTCGTTGACGTTGATGGCCGGGATTTTCAGCTCGCCCTTGGCCAGCATGTCCAGCAGGCGGTGAACGCCGGTGGTGGTTTCTTCGGTCACGCCGTGGACGCGATCGAGAACCTGTGGGTACTTCTTGTGCAGCAGCTCGGTCAGGTCGCCGCCGTCGTCGAGGATCATGTTGGCGTCCCATGGCTGGCCATCCTTGAGGATGGTTTGCTCCAGGCACCACTCGTACTCTTGTTCGGTTTCACCTTTCCAGGCGAAAACCGGGATTCCGGCAGCGGCGATGGAAGCGGCGGCCTGGTCCTGAGTCGAGAAAATGTTGCAGGACGACCAGCGTACTTCGGCACCCAGGGCAACCAGGGTTTCGATCAGCACGGCAGTCTGAATGGTCATGTGGATGCAGCCGAGAATCTTCGCGCCCTTGAGCGGTTGCTCTTCGGAGTACTTGCGACGCAGACCCATCAGGGCTGGCATTTCGGATTCAGCGATGATGGTTTCGCGACGGCCCCAGGCAGCCAGGGACATATCGGCGACTTTGTAATCGGTAAAATCTGCAGGCGTGATAACAGCGCTCATGAAGAGCCTCCATTCGTAATGTATGCGAATGGGCGCCGTTGTGCGTTTAGTGTCGGGCCGATCAAGGCCTGGCAACGCCCCATCCGAGCCTGACAGGTCGAACCTGCTGCAGCGCCCCTCGGACAGGTGGCGGGAAAACGGTATCAAGCGATGATGACCGTTTTGAAACGGTGGCGATTATAGCGGGCTATGCTGATCTTCCAAAGCGTTTCTGTTGGTCAATGTCCGAACGGTAATCGAGACCATAGTCGAAGCTTGATAGAGCTCTAGCCCGGGCTCTGCCATGATGCCAGGCATCAATCGGCAAGATGGTCAGGAGTGAATATGAATTTCCACACCCGCAAATGGGTAAAACCCGAAGACCTCAACCCTAACGGCACTTTGTTCGGCGGTAGCCTGCTGCGCTGGATCGACGAAGAGGCGGCGATCTACGCCATCGTCCAGTTGGGGAACCAGCGTGTAGTGACCAAGTACATTTCCGAAATCAACTTCGTCAGCGCCTCGCGCCAGGGCGACATCATCGAGCTGGGCATCACGGCGACCGAATTCGGCCGCACCTCGATCACCCTGACATGCGAAGTACGCAACAAGATCACCCGCAAAAGCATCCTGACGGTGGAGAAGATGGTCTTCGTCAACCTGGGTGAAGACGGCTTGCCCGCGCCCCATGGCCGAACCGAGATCAAGTACGTCAAAGACCAGTTCAAGGATGATGACGCCGCTCAGTGAGATCGGTGGCGCCCCCTTTGCGAGCATACAATCAAGTTGATGCTCAACCCGCCACATCAAACGCAGCCGCAACGTGACGCTGGCGATAGATGAAGAACAATGCAGTCAACACGGTCAGCCCGCTGACCAGCGCACCGGTCCACGGCAAGTCCGCCAGGTCCGCGCCGCTGGCCACCACCAGGCCGCCGATCCAGGCTCCGGCGGCGTTGCCGAGGTTGAAGGCGCTCTGGTTCAAGGTCGAACCCAGGTTCGGCGCCTCAAAGGCCTGATCGATGATCAGCAGTTGCAGGATCGGGCACAGCGCAAAGGCGAACGTACCCCACAGCACCAGCGTGATCGCTGCCGGAATGGCCGAATGACTGGTTTGCGTGAACGCCGCCAGCAGCACCAGCACCGCCAGCGCCATGCCCACCAGTGAAGGCAGCAAGCGGCTGTCCGCCAGACGACCACCGAGCATGCTGCCGGCGGTCAGGCCAACGCCGAACAACAGCAGCATGATGGTGACACCGTGGGGGCTGACGCCAGTGATTTCCTGCAGGATCGGCGCGATGTAGGTAAACACACTGAACAGGCTGGTCGAGGCCAGCACACTCATGCCCAGCGCCAGCAGTACGTTGGCCTTGCCCAGCACCTTGAACTCGCTGGCCAGGTTGGCTTTATCCATCGCGATGTTCTTCGGCAACCAGACCCATTGCGCGATTGCCGCCAGTACACCGATCACCGACACCGCCCAGAAGGTCGAGCGCCAACCTGCGTATTGCCCGAGTGCGGTGCCCAGCGGCACGCCGAGCACGTTGGCCAGGGTCAGGCCGGTGAACATCATGGCAATCGCCTGGGCCCGTTTGTTGGGTGCCACCAGCCCGGCGGCGACCACTGAACCGATGCCGAAAAATGCGCCATGGCACAGTGCCGTGATCACTCGCGCGGCCATCAGCGTGGCGTAATTCGGCGCCAGCGCGCAGAGCATGTTGCCGAGGATGAACATCAGCGTCATGCCCAGCAGGGTAGCTTTGCGCGGCATGTTGGCGGTGCCGACGGCGAGGATCGGTGCGCCGAACACCACGCCCAAGGCATAGCCGGTGATCAGCAGTCCGGCATCGGGAATGCTCACGCTGAGATCGCGGGCGACGTCGGGCAACAGGCCCATGATGACGAATTCGGTGGTGCCGATGCCGAAGGCGGCAACAGCGAGGGCAAGCAAAGCGAGTGGCATGCGCAAGGTCTCTATCGGTAGTCTTGACGCTGTGATCAGGCATACGCAGGCCGACGACCGTTCTCGACGAGAGCGGGCCGGGCAGAGTTATTATTGGAATTAGTCTGTGCGCAACTGAGTGCGGCGTGGTCGCTTGCAGTATAAACAGCCACTGATATATGGCGAATCAATTCTGTACCAGGCCCCTGTAGGAGCGAGCTTGCTCGCGATGGACGTCAACGATGACGCGTGTTTGCTGGCTAACCGCGTTGCCCTTGCTTTTTTCGCGAGCAAGCTCGCTCCTACAAGGATCGTGGAGACAACAAAAGGAGTAGGCCGTGCTTGCAACGGCGTTGGTGTTGGTCGCGGCGCTGTTGCATGCGGCGTGGAATACCCTGATCAAGTTCAGTGCGGAGCGGTTGTTGGTGGTGGCCTGCATGGACAGCGTGGCGCTGCTCTTTGTCGCACTGATGTTGCCGTTCCTGAGCGTACCGCCGCTGGAGATCTGGCCGTGGATCCTGGCATCGGCGGCGCTCGAGTTGCTCTATCGCTATTTGTTGATCCAGGCCTATCGGGTTGGCGACCTCGGGCTGGTTTACCCGTTGATGCGCGGCCTGTCGCCGTTGATGGTGCTGGCGCTGACGCTGATCTTTGCCGGGGAAGAGCTGACCCGCCAACAGATTTTCGGAATCCTGCTGATCCCGTTCGGCATGCTGTGCCTGCTCTGGCAGGGCGGCGGCGGTGCGCGTTTGCCGTGGTCAATGCTGCCGGTGGTGGCGCTGATCGGCCTGTGCATCGGTTGCTACACCTACATCGATGGGCAGGCATTGCGGCGTTGGTCCCATCCATTGGATTACCTGGTCTGGGTCACTCTGCTCAGCGCCTGGCCGTTTCCGCTATTGGCGTTGGTGCGTAAACGACCCGCGTTCATGCTGTTCTGGCGCGAGCAGTGGCGGCTGGGCCTGGCGGTCGGGTTCTGCGTGTTGTTCAGCTACGCTTTGGTGCTGTGGGCGATGCAGTTGGGTTCGATTGCCGAGGCCGCAGCGTTGCGCGAGATCAGCGTGATTCTGGTGGTGCTGTTTGGCATGCGTTACCTGAAAGAACCGTTTGGCGGGCCACGGTTACTCGCCTGTAGCCTTGTCATGATCGGCATACTGGTGATGAAATTTTGATCGCCCGGATGGAATTCAATTCTCCACAACTAGAAGAAAGGACGGCGTTATGACGGTGGCTCTGTGGTGCATTTTGATCGCGATTTTCCTGCCGTATGTGTGTGCGTGGTTCGCCAAGATCAGTGGCGGGTTCCGGCTGAAAGACAATCATGACCCTCGGGATTTTCTCGACTCTCTGGAAGGCGTGGGCAGACGGGCGCACGCGGCGCAACTGAACAGTTTTGAAGTGATCCCGGCGTTCGCCGCGGCGGTGATCGTGGCGCACCTGGCCGGCAATGCCGAACTGGTGACGATCAATGTGCTGTCGGTGTTGTTCATCACCAGTCGCCTGCTCTACATCATTTGCTACCTGGCGGACTGGCCGACACTGCGGTCGCTGGTGTGGTTCGTGGGGATAGCGTTGATCGTGAGTTTCTTTGTGGTGTCGGTCTGAGAGATCTTCGCCGACACCATTGACCTGTAGGAGCCGGCAAGCCGGCTCCTACAGTAATCAGTTGCTCACGGATTTGCTTTAACCGTATCCGCCACCTGCGGCACTTGTGGTAGCGCCGCACCTTTGGGCCAGAGCATCCAGATCTGCCCCTGCTGTTTCATGTCCCCGGCCAGTTGCCCGGCCGCATCGCCGGTACCCCAGAACAGATCCGCCCGAACCTCGCCGGCAATGGCGCCGCCGGTGTCCTGTGCTGCCACGGGGCGAACCAGGGCTGTACCGTCCGGTTTGGTGGTGGACAGCCACAACAGGCTGCCCAGCGGAATGACCTTGCGATCCACTGCCGCGCTGTAACCGGCGGTCAGCGGTACGTTCAGCGAGCCGCGCGGGCCTTCGTTGCTGTCCGGGTTACGGGTGAAGAACACGTAGCTGGGGTTGCTGCCGAGCAGTTCGGGAATCCGCGACGGATTGGCCTTGGCCCAGGTGCTGATGGCGCCCATGGTCACGTCTTCTTTTTTCAACTCGCCCTGTTCCACCAGCCAGCGGCCGATCGGTCGATACGGATGGCCGTTCTGATCGGCGTAAGCAATGCGCAACTGGCGGCCATTGTCGAGCTGGATACGACCCGAACCCTGGATTTGCAGGAACTGCAGGTTCATTGGATCGGTCAGCCAGGCCACGACCGGCGCCTTGACCCCTTTGCTTTCAATGGTCGCCGAATCGTCGTACGGCTTGAGCACGCGACCTTCGAGCCGACCGCGCAGGCGTTTGCCCTTGAGTTCCGGGTAAATGCTGTCGAGGGCGACGATGATCATGTCTTCGGGGACGCCATAGACCGGGACATTGGCCGCGCTGGTCTGGGTCAGGCTCCCGGGATAGACCGGCTCGTAGTAGCCGGTGATCAGGCCGCTGGGGTTGTCGTTGGCGGCGCGCAGGCCATAGACATCGAGGTTCTGTTTGAGAAAGCCGCGAATGTCGCTGGCGGTTTGCGGCACGTTGGCAGCCGCTGTGCAGGTGCCACCCCAGACCGGGTCGGCCTTGAGTCGGGTGCAGGCGCTGCGCCACGAGCCGAAGCCGGCGACCAGGTCGTTGTCGGACACCGCCGGCAGCGCTTCCCATGTGGCACTGGAATAGGTCGCCAGAGCGTGGGTCTTCGGTTGTTGGTTGTCGCCACCGGTGCAGCCTGCGAGCAGGGTCACCATCGGCAGGGTCCAGGCCAGGCTGTGACGCCATGCCTTGAAACGGCTGTTCATGGAGTGATTCCTTTGCCGGTTGCCTGGGCGCTCCATGCGCTCAAACAACCCTTATTGATAATAGGGCTATTGGTCTTTGCCGATGACGCGAGGATACTGGCCGCCGTTTCCCGTGACCTGAAGCCACCATGACTCTTAAAAGACTTTCTGTTGTATTGCTGGCCTGCCTGACGTTGTCCGCTTGTGGCGGAGTCGACCCCAACTCGCCGCTCGGCCAGCGCAAGGCCATTTTCAAGCAGATGCTCAAGACTGGCGAAGACCTGGGCGGCATGCTGCGTGGGCGCATTGCGTTCGATGGCCCGAAGTTCGCCAAGGGCTCGGTGAAACTCGATGCGCTGTCCCGTGAGCCGTGGCAGCATTTTCCGCAGGTGCGCGAGGAAGATCACACCAGCGCCAAGAGCGATGTCTGGGAGCAGCAGGCGCGCTTCCAGGCCATGGCCCGTGACCTTGAATCCGCCACCGGTGAATTGGTGATCGCCAGCCAGGTTCAACCCTACAAGGCCAGCAATCTTGGGCCGGCGGTGCAGAAAGTCGAAGATGCTTGCAGTGCGTGTCATAAGGCGTTTCGGGATCATTGACCCAGCGGTGCCCGGTCTGGCGTCTTCGCGAGCAAGCTCGCTCCCACAGGTGAGCGCATGACCCTGTGGGAGCGAGCTTGCTCGCGAAGACTGCTTCGGCAACACCAAAGATCTTTGCTCGTTATCTGTTCTTATTTATCCAGCTCATCCAAAGCGTCCTGCAATTCCTTGCGGGCATCGGCGAGTTTGTCTTTGCGCTTGTTGATCTTGTCAGAGTCGCCTTTGCTCATGGCCTTGTCGAGTTCCGCCTGACGCTTGCTGACCTCGTGCCTGGCGTCAAGCACCTTGTTTTCCCGTTCCTTCTTCAGCGAGGCGTCGGTGCAGTTCGCCTCGACTTCGCTCAGGGCTTTTTCCAGGCCTGCCTGCTGGTCGGCGTTGCCGTGGACCTTGGCCAATTCGATCTGGTTGACGATACCTTGCTTCCTGGCCGCGCAACCGGTCAGCCCCGGCGCTTCCTCGTCCGCCATCAACGGGGTGGCCAGCACGCTGCAAAGGGCTAGCAGGACGAGCGGTGAAAGAAATTTCATAAAAGCTCCATGTAAGAAGACAAGCGGGCCGGTGTGGCAATGGCTTGTTGGAGCCCGGCGGTCCCCTGGGGTTCCCGCTGGGCGCAAGGCTGACCGCTAAAAGCCGTCAATCCCCGCATCACGTAATGTTTCACTCAAGGCCAGGACCTGCGGATCGCGGAAAAAGGCGTTCAGTTGCGCCGCGCGTCCCGGACCGATACCGGTCTCGGCCCGCCATTGTTCGATGTCTCGCTGCGCCAGTGCCTGCCATGAGTTGCCGAGGTGCACCTGACCTGTCGGCGGCAATCCCAGGGCTTTCAGCCAGTGCGCGAACGAGCGTTGCCGGGCTAGGTTGAAGCTGTCTGCAAGGCGAGCCGCGCTGCGCTCGCCGAAACCGTCAATGGTAGCAAGCTCTTGAGCATCGAGGGTCAACCAATCCAGCAGACCGTTCAGGCGACCTGTTGCAAGAAGTTTTTCCCAAGTGCCCGGACCCACATTGGGCAGCGCCAGACACTGTTTGCTGCTGAGCCAGGTCAGGCGCGCGAGAAACTGGCTCTCACAGCCCGGAGTCGGTCGCCAGCAACTCAATGAATTAAAGTCCTCTGCCAGCGGCACGTTCAACTCGGCGCGTGCGCTGCTGCGTAATACAACGCTATCGAGCCTGGGAATGGTCAGCCCGGCCAGGCTGATGGCGACCTGGTCACCCGGACGTATGTCCAGCGCCTGCCAGCGTTGCAGCGAGCTAACGCTGACGTGTTTGATCTGCCGGTCATCGAGCATCACCGGGGTCAGTTCAAGTACCGGAGTGATCCGCCCGGTCCGGCCGATCCTGAAATGAACCCGGCGGACTTCGGCCAGCGCCTGGGCAAAGGGGTATTTCCAGGCGATGGCCCAGTAAGGTGACCTGGCCTGCCAGCGTTCGGCGGCCGGGCGCTGGTTCTGGCGCAGGACGATGCCGTCGCTGGCAAAGGGCAGGGGGGAGCGATACCAGTGTTCGCGCCAGCGTTCGGCATTGGTGACGGAGGTGATTGGCTGGCTGTATGCCGTGGTACTCGGGAAGCCCAGCGCGGTCAGCGCCGCGGCACGCGCGGGTACGCTCGCCGGCCCTTGGGGCCAGTCCCAGACAAACAGGTCGATGCCGGCGGCCTGTTCGGCGCTCAAGACCTTGCGTGCCATCAGGCCGGCCACCGAGGCACGAGCATTGAGGCTGCCGGCCTGGGCCTGCACGTGATCGGTCAGGCGCCAATACAGTTCGCCTTGCACGATCACGTCCCGGGCCTGCGACAGCCGTTGCGGGATGGCCGGAATCTGCCGTGCCGGAGCCGTCCAGTCCTGACCGCTTTCGCCGTCACCACGGCTGATTGCCTGGGCCAACAGACCGTTGCGGTAAACCAGGGTCACCGCCACGCCATCGATTTTAGGCTGGACCCAGACGTCCACCCGGTCACGCAGCCAGTTTTCCACGGCGGGACGATCATGCAGTTTGTCCAGACCGGTGTGGGCGATGGGGTGGGGCAGCGTGCCGCGCGCAGTGCGCAAGGGGTCTGCGGACGGGCTCAGGTTGAAGCAGTGGCGCCATTGCGTAAGTTGCGAGCGGGACTGGTCGTAGAGCTCATCGGCGACCAGTGAGCGTCCCTGGCGGTGATAGCTGTCGTCCCAGAAGTCGATTTGCTGTTGCTGTTTGTTGACTTCGTTCAGGGCGCGTTCGGATGGCCAGTCCGGGCACTCGGTGGCATTGGCGGTCAGGTGGGCAAAGGTCAGTAGAAAGGCGAAAAACAGGCGCAGGTCGGGAAGCATCTTGAGCGTCCTTGCTCGGTGAGGTGCGTGAAGGCTAGGTCAGTATGGGGTGGCGCGCAGAGGGGGTATTTTGCCGGGTATGTCCGGTGGCTGTGCTGGCCTCTTCGTCGGAACGCCGCCCGGAGCAGGCTCGCTCCCACAGGGATTTGCGTTTGCCCACAGATATCAGTCACGCCAAAGATCAACTGTGGGAGCGAACCTGCTCGCGAAGAGGCCATACGGTCTCAAGCGCAAGGCAATAAAAAGCCCCGCAGGGCGCGAACCGTGCGGGGCTTCGGGTGTTGCGGGGAAATCTTACAGGCCGGCAGCAGAACGCAGAGCGTCGGCGCGGTCGGTTTTTTCCCAGGTGAACGTGGTGAAGGTGTCTTCGCCAACGGTCTTGGTTGCCGGGGTACGACCGAAGTGGCCGTACGCAGCGGTTTCCTGATACATCGGGTGCAGCAGGTCGAGCATGGTGGTGATCGCGTATGGACGCAGGTCGAACACTTCGCGGACCAGTTTGACGATCTTGTCATCGCTGATCTTGCCGGTGCCGAAGGTGTTCAGCGAGATCGAAGTCGGTTGAGCAACACCGATCGCGTAGGAAACCTGAATTTCGCAACGCTCGGCCAGGCCGGCAGCAACGATGTTCTTGGCCACGTAACGACCGGCGTAGGCTGCCGAACGGTCAACCTTCGATGGATCTTTACCGGAGAACGCGCCACCGCCGTGACGGGCCATGCCGCCGTAGCTGTCGACGATGATCTTGCGACCGGTCAGGCCGCAGTCACCCACCGGGCCGCCGATGATGAACTGGCCGGTCGGGTTGATGTGGAACTGGGTGTCCTTGCTCAGCAGTTCGGCAGGCAGCACGTGCTTGACGATCAACTCCATCACGCCTTCGCGCAGGTCGTTGTACGACACTTCAGGGTTGTGCTGGGTCGACAGGACAACGGCGTCGATGCCGACAACCTTGCCGTTTTCGTAGCGGCAGGTCACTTGCGACTTGGCGTCCGGACGCAGCCAAGGCAGCAGGCCGGATTTGCGGGCTTCGGCCTGGCGCTGCACCAGCTGGTGCGAGAAGGTGATCGGCGCAGGCATCAGCACGTCGGTTTCGTTGCTGGCGTAGCCGAACATCAGGCCCTGGTCGCCGGCACCCTGATCTTCAGGCTTGGCACGGTCGACACCCTGGTTGATGTCAGGGGACTGCTTGCCGATGATGTTCATCACGCCGCAGGTCGCACCGTCGAAGCCGACGTTGGAGCTGGTGTAGCCGATGTCGGTGATCACGTCACGAACGATCTGTTCCAGGTCGACCCAGGCCGAGGTGGTGACTTCGCCAGCGATGATGGCCACGCCCGTTTTCACCAGAGTCTCGCACGCCACACGGGCGAACTTGTCTTCAGCAATGATGGCGTCCAGCACCGCATCAGAAATCTGGTCGGCGATTTTGTCCGGATGCCCTTCAGACACGGACTCGGAGGTGAAAAGGGAGTATTCGCTCATCTCGATGTTTTCCTGAAATTACCGATGGTGAGTGTCGCCAGCCGGCCGCTGAAAATGGCGGACCTGGATCTGGAAACCATTACGTAAGCCTACATAGAGGCTTTCCCCGGGAACGAGTCCCGCAGCGGTGGCCCAACGGGCCAGATCGTCCTGTTCAAACCCCAACCAGAGATCACCGCAGGCCTCCTTGGCCCAACTCTGGTTGTGGCTACATAACTCTGTCACTAACAGGCTACCGCCTGGTTGCAGCAAATTGGCCATGTGCTTGAGCGCATCGGCCGGCGCGGCAAAATGGTGCAGCACCATGTTCAGTACCACGCAATCGGCCTTGAGGCTGACGCCGTTCAATGCATCGGCCAGTTGCAGGCTAACGTTAGTCAGCTTGTCGCGTTCGCAGACCTGACGCGCCAGTTCGAGCATCGCGGTGCTGTTATCCAGCGCCGTGACTTGCAAGAAGCGGCGCGCCAGTTCCGGCAGGAATGCGCCATCGCCGGGGCCGACTTCAATGGCCGTGGCGTCTTTGTCGAAGCTCA
This sequence comes from Pseudomonas sp. P4_C3, assembly GCF_056402075.1. Classification (NCBI taxonomy): domain Bacteria; kingdom Pseudomonadati; phylum Pseudomonadota; class Gammaproteobacteria; order Pseudomonadales; family Pseudomonadaceae; genus Pseudomonas; species Pseudomonas sp. P4_C3. Next base: position 33,343 of record NZ_JBFUIC010000005.1, on the reverse strand, counting down.
ACTTGTCGAGCAGGGCCACCACGCTTTCGCGGTATTGCGGCAGGCCGGCGATCAAGTCTTGCTGGGCGCGAAACTTCTCCGCTACCCGAGAGAAAAAGTCCTGGCTGGCGGCCGCCCGTTGCCCATGGACCTGGGCGATGCGCGACTGTACGTCGGTCGGCAGCGTCAGGTTGTCCACTTCTTCGAGCAGGGCGGCGTGCAATTTGCCGCCCGGCAGTTCGGTGTGGGGCAGGGCGCGACGGTAGAAAATCGCGTTGCCTTCGCGGCGCGTTGCCACCAGGCCGGCCTGGGCCAGTACCTTGAGGTGGTGGCTCATGCCTGACTGGCCGATGCCGAAGATCTGCGCCAGTTCCAGCACACCGAACGAGTCATTGGCCAGTGCGCGCAAAACATTCAACCGCAGGGGATCGCCGCCAGCCTTGCACAAGGCCGCCAGTTCATCGCAATCGTCATGTTGAATGGAGGGCACGCGTAAGTTCATAAGGCCGGCAGTCTAGTCACGAGCCGAAAGCATCGCAAGAGCAATATCAAAAAGTTTTGATATTGCTCGATAGATGGCACTTCTTGACGTTAGGTTCAGTCAACAAAGCCAGAGCAGAAAGGTTTCATCACGTTAATACGTCGTTATCCATTGGAAAAACGCCTCCAGATGACTATCTGTCATTGCCCCGAGGCGGCCCGGTGAGGGAAAATGCTCGCCTTTTTTCCGATTCGTTTTATTCAAGCCCCCAGGAGAACAGCGATGCCTAGCCGTCGTGAGCGTGCCAACGCCATTCGTGCCCTCAGCATGGATGCCGTGCAAAAAGCCAACAGCGGCCATCCCGGTGCCCCGATGGGTATGGCGGATATCGCCGAGGTACTTTGGCGCGACTACCTCAAGCACAACCCGAGCAATCCATCGTTCGCCGACCGTGACCGCTTCGTGCTGTCCAACGGCCACGGCTCGATGTTGATCTACTCGCTGCTGCACCTGACCGGCTATGACCTGTCGATCGACGACCTGAAGCAGTTCCGTCAACTGCACAGCCGCACCCCGGGCCACCCGGAACTCGGCTACACCCCGGGCGTTGAAACCACCACCGGTCCACTGGGCCAGGGCCTGGCCAACGCCGTGGGTTTTGCCCTGGCTGAAAAAGTCATGGCGGCACAATTCAACCGTCCTGGTCACAACATCGTCGACCACCACACCTACGTATTCCTGGGTGATGGCTGCATGATGGAAGGCATTTCCCACGAAGTCGCTTCCCTGGCCGGTACCCTGGGCCTGGGCAAACTGATCGCCTTCTACGATGACAACGGCATCTCCATCGATGGCGAAGTCGAAGGCTGGTTCACCGACGACACGCCGAAGCGCTTTGAGTCCTACAACTGGCAAGTGATCCGTAATGTCGACGGTCACGACCCGGAAGAGATCAAGACTGCGATCGACACTGCACGCAAAAGCGAGCAGCCAACCCTGATCTGCTGCAAGACCACCATCGGTTTCGGTTCGCCGAACAAGCAAGGCAAGGAAGATTGCCACGGCGCCCCGCTGGGTGACGCGGAAATCGCCCTGACCCGTGCGGCGCTGAAGTGGAATCACGGCCCGTTCGAAATCCCGGCCGACATCTACGCCGAGTGGGACGCCAAGGAAACCGGCCGCGCCGTGGAAGCCGAGTGGGATCAGCGTTTCGCTGCCTACTCTGCCGCTTTCCCGACCGAAGCCAACGAATTGGTGCGTCGTCTGAGCGGTGACCTGCCAGCTGACTTCTCGGAAAAAGCCTCGGCCTACATCGCCGAAGTGGCGGCCAAGGGCGAAACCATCGCCAGCCGTAAAGCCAGCCAGAATGCCCTGAACGCGTTCGGCCCGTTGCTGCCTGAGTTCCTCGGCGGTTCGGCTGACCTGGCCGGTTCCAATCTGACCCTGTGGAAAGGTTGCAAAGGCGTCACCGCCGAAGACGCCAGCGGCAACTACATGTACTACGGCGTGCGCGAGTTCGGCATGACCGCGATCATGAACGGCGTAGCCCTGCACGGCGGCCTGGTGCCTTACGGCGCGACCTTCCTGATGTTCATGGAATACGCCCGTAACGCGGTACGCATGTCGGCCCTGATGAAGCAGCGCGTGATCCACGTCTACACCCACGACTCCATCGGTCTGGGCGAAGACGGCCCGACTCACCAGCCAATCGAGCAACTGGCCAGCCTGCGCTGCACGCCGAACCTCGATACCTGGCGTCCAGCCGACGCCGTTGAATCGGCGGTGAGCTGGAAGTACGCACTGGAGCGCAAGGACGGTCCTTCGGCTCTGATCTTCTCCCGTCAGAACCTGCAGCACCAGACCCGCAGCGCTCTGCAGATCGCCGACATCAGCCGTGGCGGCTACGTGTTGAAGGACTGCTCAGGCGAGCCTGAGCTGATCCTGATCGCCACCGGTTCGGAAGTCGGCCTGGCCGTTCAGGCCTTCGACAAACTGACCGAGCAGGGCCGTAAGGTTCGCGTGGTTTCCATGCCTTGCACCAGCGTGTTCGATGCCCAGGACGCCGGCTACAAGCAAGCGGTCCTGCCGTTGCAGGTCAGCGCGCGTATCGCCATCGAGGCTTCCCATGCCGACTACTGGTACAAGTACGTGGGCCTGGAAGGGCGTGTGATCGGCATGACCACCTACGGCGAGTCGGCGCCTGCGCCAGCCTTGTTCGAAGAGTTCGGCTTCACCCTGGAAAACATCCTGGGTCAGGCTGAAGAGCTGCTGGAAGACTAAGCATGACGCGGTGGTTTCCGGACCACCGCGATCCCTTGTAGGAGCGAGCATGCTCGCGATGGTCGTTAACGATAACGCTGGGTGCCTGAATGCCCGCGTTGTCCGGGCCACCATCGCGAGCATGCTCGCTCCTACAGGGTTTGCGTTGTTAACTAGATTTCGATCTGCCTGCGTCTATCGAGAACCCCATGCCTCAACCGCGTCCCTACAAAGTTGCACTCAACGGCTACGGCCGGATTGGTCGTTGCGTCTTGCGTGCGTTGTTCGAGCGAGGCGACAAGGCCGGGTTCGAGATTGTCGCGATCAACGATCTGGCGGACATGGCCAGCATCGAATACCTGACACGCTTTGACTCCACCCACGGGCGTTTTCCCGGCGAAGTGAAGATCGACGGCGATTGTCTGCATATCAATGGCGACTGCGTGAAGGTCCTGCGCAGTGCCACCCCCGAAGGCATCGATTGGGCGTCCCTGGGCGTCGATCTGGTGCTGGAGTGCTCCGGCGCTTATCACACTCGCGAAGACGGCCAGCGTTTCCTCGACGCCGGCGCCCCGCGTGTGCTGTTTTCCCAGCCGATGGCCAGCGAGACCGATGTCGACGCCACCATCGTCTACGGCGTGAACCAGGATTGCCTGACCGGCGACGAACTGCTGGTGTCCAACGCGTCTTGCACCACCAACTGCGGTGTGCCGCTGTTGCGCCTGCTGAATCAGGCCATTGGCCTGGACTACGTGTCGATCACCACCATTCACTCGGCCATGAACGATCAGCCGGTCATCGATGCCTATCACCACGAAGACCTGCGCCGCACCCGTTCGGCGTTCCAGTCGGTGATTCCGGTGTCCACCGGTCTGGCGCGTGGTATCGAACGCCTGCTGCCGGAACTTGCCGGCCGAATTCAGGCCAAAGCCGTGCGGGTGCCGACGGTCAACGTGTCCTGCCTCGATATCACGATGCAGACCGCCACTGCGACCGACGCCACCGAGGTCAACCGGATTCTGCGCGAAGCCGCCACCAGCGGCCCGCTCAAAGGCCTGCTGGCCTATACCGAGTTGCCTCACGCAAGCTGTGATTTCAACCATGACCCACATTCGGCGATCGTCGATGCCAGTCAGACCCGCGTTTCCGGCCCACGGCTGGTGAACATCCTGGCCTGGTTCGACAACGAATGGGGTTTTGCCAACCGAATGCTGGACGTTGCAGAGCACTATCTGCAAACAGCGACTTCAAAAAAACCTGCTCTTTAAGATCAGCTACTCAGGAAATGCGACCCATGACCGTGTTGAAGATGTCCGACCTCGATCTGCAAGGTAAGCGCGTATTGATCCGCGAAGACCTCAACGTCCCAGTCAAGGACGGTGTTGTCACCAGCGATGCGCGTATCCTGGCCTCGCTGCCGACCATCAAGCTGGCCCTGGAAAAAGGCGCGGCCGTGATGGTCTGCTCGCACCTTGGCCGTCCGACCGAAGGCGAGTTCTCGGCCGAGAACAGCCTCAAGCCAGTCGCCGACTACCTGAGCCGCGCTCTGGGCCGTGAAGTGCCGCTGGTGGCCGATTACCTGGGCGGCGTTGACGTCAAGGCCGGCGACATCGTGCTGTTCGAAAACGTGCGTTTCAACAAAGGCGAGAAAAAGAACGCTGACGAACTGGCCCAGCAATACGCTGCCCTGTGTGACGTGTTCGTGATGGACGCCTTCGGCACCGCTCACCGTGCCGAGGGTTCGACCCACGGCGTGGCCAAGTTCGCCAAGGTTGCTGCGGCAGGTCCATTGCTGGCCGCTGAACTGGATGCGCTGGGCAAGGCCCTGGGCGCTCCGGCCCAGCCGATGGCGGCCATTGTTGCCGGCTCCAAGGTGTCGACCAAACTCGACGTGCTGAACAGCCTGAGCCAGATCTGCAACCAGTTGATCGTTGGTGGCGGCATCGCCAACACCTTCCTGGCCGCTGCCGGTCATCCAGTCGGCAAGTCGCTGTACGAGCCGGATCTGCTGGATACCGCTCGCGCCATCGCCGCCAAGGTCAGCGTACCGCTGCCAGTGGACGTGGTGGTTGCCAAGGAGTTCGCTGAAAGCGCCGCTGCGACCGTCAAGCTGATCGCTGACGTCGCTGCCGACGACATGATCCTGGACATCGGCCCGCAGACCGCGGCGAATTTCGCCGAGCTGCTGAAGTCGTCCAAGACTATCCTGTGGAACGGCCCGGTCGGCGTGTTCGAGTTCGATCAGTTCGGTAATGGCACCAAAGTGTTGGCTCAGGCTATTGCGGACAGCGCTGCGTTCTCCATCGCTGGCGGCGGCGACACCCTGGCGGCCATCGACAAATATGGCGTTGCCGAGCAAATCTCCTACATTTCTACCGGTGGCGGCGCGTTTCTCGAATTCGTCGAAGGCAAGGTTCTGCCAGCCGTTGAAGTCCTGGAAAGCCGGGCCAAGGCCTGAGGGTCGCCCGTTTGACCAGGCAAGGGAGTGTTTACATGGTCAAGACGTTAGCGCTGTTGATCGTCGCGGGTTCACTGGTGGCGTGCGGGAGTAACCCGAAGGCCACACCGGAACCTGCGCCGTCCGAGTCGGAAAAAGGCTGCTACCAGGCTGACTGGCAGGCCGAAACCAACCCGGTGCTCAACAAGCGCGCAGGTCCCGAGGGTCTGGACAAATACGAGACCCAGGCACCCGCCAAGGAACATGGCTGCCCTTGACGGGTCTGACTCTTTACTCAGGGCTGGCAGCGTGCGCCGTCAGCCGAGGGACACGGATGAAAGGTTTTATCGCAGTTGCGGCATTGGCGTTGTTGGCCGGTTGTGCTCAGTTGAACCTGTTCCATTCGTCCGCGCCTGTGGATAACTGGACCACCTGGACCTGCGACAGCCAGGCCAAAGTGCTGTGGCGCTACACCGATGACAGCCTTAGGGAAGTCGACGTGCGCCTGGGCGGTGCCGATCAGGTCTACCGCTTGAAGCAGGAACCGGGTGCGTCGGGTTCGCTGTACAGCAATGACATGCTGGCGTTTCACATAAAAGGTGAGGAAGGCCTGGTTTACTGGGTCGCCACCAATGATTTGATTGGCCGTGGCTGTCACCTGTAGGAGCGAGCATGCTCGCGATGGTCGTTAACGATAACGCTGGGGGCCTGAATGCCCGCGTTGTCTGGTCTACCATCGCGAGCAGGCTCGCTCCTACAGGGGGGGCAGCTACCAGATGCAACACCAAATCCGCAGTCCGGGCCAACCCCCGATCTGCAAAAACTTGAATAGCCGCCGCCGCTACGGCAGGCTGGCACGATTAACGACCCTCAACCGGGAGAGATATACACAATGGCACTTATCAGCATGCGCCAGATGCTGGACCACGCAGCCGAGTTCGGCTACGGCGTTCCAGCCTTCAACGTCAACAACCTTGAGCAGATGCGCGCCATCATGGAAGCCGCTGACAAGACTGACTCCCCGGTGATCGTCCAGGCTTCGGCCGGTGCTCGCAAATACGCCGGCGCACCGTTCCTGCGTCACCTGATCCTGGCAGCCATCGAAGAATTCCCGCACATCCCGGTGTGCATGCACCAGGACCACGGCACCAGCCCTGACGTCTGCCAGCGCTCCATTCAACTGGGCTTCAGCTCGGTGATGATGGACGGTTCCCTGGGCGAAGACGGCAAGACCCCGACCGACTACGACTACAACGTGCGTGTGACCCAACAAACCGTGGCCATGGCTCACGCCTGCGGCGTTTCGGTAGAAGGCGAGCTGGGCTGCCTGGGTTCGCTGGAAACCGGCATGGCCGGTGAAGAAGACGGCATCGGCGCCGAAGGCGTTCTGGATCACAGCCAGATGCTGACCGACCCGGAAGAAGCCGCCGACTTCGTAAAACGCACTCAGGTTGATGCCCTGGCCATCGCCATCGGCACCAGCCACGGCGCCTACAAGTTCACCAAGCCGCCTACCGGCGACGTGCTGGCCATCGACCGCATCAAGGAAATCCACAAGCGCATTCCGAACACTCACCTGGTGATGCACGGTTCGTCTTCGGTTCCGCAAGAGTGGCTGGCGATCATCAACCAGTACGGCGGCGACATCAAGGAAACCTACGGCGTACCGGTTGAAGAAATCGTCGAAGGTATCAAGCACGGCGTGCGCAAGGTCAACATCGACACCGACCTGCGTCTGGCATCCACTGGCGCAATGCGTCGCCTGATGGCCACCAACCCGAGCGAGTTCGACCCGCGTAAATTCTTCGGCGCCACCGTGACCGCCATGCGCGATGTGTGTATTGCTCGCTACGAAGCCTTCGGTACTGCCGGCAACGCTTCGAAGATCAAGGCGATCTCGCTGGAAGGCATGTATCAGCGTTACCTGAAAGGTGAGTTGAACGCCAAGGTCAACTAAGACCGTCAGCGTTTTAGTCGCATGAAAAACCCGCAGAAATGCGGGTTTTTTGTGAGCGCAAGATCAAAAGATCGTCCGAACGCGGCCCGAGCCTTCGGCAGCTCCTACGGGTGTACACAATTTCCTGTAGGAGCTGCCGAAGGCTGCGATCTTTTCAACGGTAAATACTATTGATTGTGATCGATATCCAGCTTGCTGAACGTCACTTCCCCGCCTTCGCTTGTGTACCCCGTGTTGTCCTGCACATAGACGCCGGCCTTGAAGTACAGCGGTTTATCACGCCACATCGCGCTGATATCGGTATTCCACTGATAGCCCGCCGCACTGATGCCCAATGCACCGCCGGGGCTGAGGTGGATGAGGTAGGAGAATTCCTGATTGAGTTTCACGCCGGTGGCGATGGTGATGACTCGGGGGGTGTCGTCGGGGTGCATGCGGACTTTGGCGACGATGTTGCCGGTTGAACTGTCGGTTTTGTATTGATACTCGACCTTCACCATGGGCTTCTGGCTGTTATAGGCGTGGATCTGGCCAATGACGATCTTGCCCGAGCTGGGTACCTGGCTGACCGAAAGGGTCGCATGCAGGGAATTGTCAGCGTCGGGGTAGTACCAGTTTTTCAACGTGCCGTTGCTGTAGGTTTCACGCAATTCGGTGCGTGGATAAATCGCGTTTTCGGTACGGGAGCCGGTCACGGGCGCCCAGAAAAACAATGTGCCGGTGTCGGAGTGGAAGTATTGATCCTTGAAACCATCCACCAGTTTGGCGGTTTCGACGGTGTACGGCGGGTTGCCAACGGGAACGCTGAGGTTCCAGCTTGCGAGATCGATCATGTCGGTTCTTCCACTCGATTCATGCTGAACGGGCGTGCCAGAAGCTCTAGACCGCACCTTTGTGGCGGCCTTTATAAGCGTAGCGGGATATTTTGTTAACGCTTGTCTGACGGGTGGTTGACGTCAACAACCTGTCGAAATGCCATCTTCCTGGTTTTCATGGAGCTGAACAATCGACCGTTAGTCGGTAAAAGACACAATGATTATATGATGGCTTACTGACACCTTCTGCTTTTGCAGAACCGGGTCTAGAGTGATGGCACCGTATTTGTCCGGTTTTCACGAGAAGCCGGCCTGACACCCCGCAATTAGAGAGGCAGCATGGAATGCGCGCAACCCACGCCAGTAGAAGGCGGCTCAACCCTTTTAGTCGTCGATGATTACCCTGAAAACCTGATCAGCATGCGTGCGTTGTTACAGCGCCAGGGCTGGCGGGTCATGACTGCCGCCTCAGGTTTCGAGGCCCTCGGCTTGTTGCTTGAACACGATATCGACCTGGTGCTGCTGGACGTACAGATGCCGGGCATGGACGGTTATGAAGTGGCGCGCCTGATGCGCGGTAGCCAGCGGACCCGTTTCACGCCGATCATTTTCCTGACCGCCAACGAACAGTCCCAGGACGCGGTGATCAAGGGCTATGCCAGTGGTGCGGTGGATTTCCTGTTCAAGCCGTTCGACCCACAGATCTTCACGCCCAAGGTCCAGGCGTTGCTCGAACACCAGCGTAACCGCCGGGCCTTGCAGCGCTTGAGTCATGATCTGGAATCCGCTCGTGCCTTTAATGCGTCGGTGCTGGATAACGCTGCCGAAGGCATTCTGGTATTGGGTGAGGACGGTCTGATTCGTTTTGCCAATCCGGCGATGTCGCGGCTGCTCAATGCCACGGTGCAGGAACTGCAAGGCAAGGAGTTTCTGGACTACCTGCAAAAACCGCATATCCCGATCTGGGCCGATTCCGAGTTGCTGGCCGGATATAAACGCGGCGAAACCCTGCGCCTGCACGATGCCCTGCTACGTACGGCGCCCGGCCAGCAGGTGCCGGTGGCCTTGTCCTGCGCGCCGTTGCCTGCCGAGCAGCATGCGATGGTGGTCACCGTGCTGGACATGTCGGTGGTGCGCCATCTGCATCAGCAACTGGAATTTCAGGCGGTCACCGATCCGCTGACCGGATTGCTCAACCGCCGGGGTTTCTACCAGACCGTCGAGAACCTGCTGTTGCGCGGTGAGCGTTCCGACAGTTCCTGGGTCTTGATGTACCTGGACCTCGACGGCTTCAAACGAGTCAATGATTCGCTCGGGCATGATGCCGGCGATCGAGTGCTGCGCTGGGTATCCGAACAGTTGAGGGCCTGCCTGCGGCCCTTCGACATTCTGGCGCGGATGGGCGGCGACGAATTCACCGCGCTGCTGGATCTGGAGTTCCCCGAGCAAGCGGCGAAGATTGCCGAGAAGCTCATCGAGCGAGTGTCGATCTGTCAGCAGATCGACGGCCTCGATATCGCCCTGGGTGCCAGTATCGGCATCGCCACGTTCCCGGATTGTGGTGCCAATCTCGACGGGATGCTGCGGGCGGCCGACATCGCCATGTACGAAGCCAAGCGTGCCGGTCGCCAGCAATATCGCTTCTACGATCACGAAATGAACGGCCGGGCGCGCTCGCGGCTGATGCTGGAAGAAAGTGTGCGAAGCGCCATTGAGAATCGGGATTTCAATCTGGTGTATCAGCCTCAGGTGGCGATTGCCGACGGGCGGATTCGTGGCTTCGAGGCCTTGTTGCGCTGGCAGCATCCGAGCGTTGGCGATGTACCCCCGGGGCTGTTTTTGCCATTGCTGGAGGAGGCGCGGCTGATCAGTCGTCTGGGCAGCTGGATCTACCATCGCGTTGCCGGGCAACGCAAAGCCTGGGAGTCCCTGTTTGCCGAGGACCTGGTGCTCGGCGTCAGTTTGAGCAGTACGCAGTTCGGCGTGCCCAACCTGGTCACTGAGTTGCGTCAGGTGCTTGAACGCCATGGCTTGCAACCACGTTATCTGGAAGTCGAGGTCACGGAAGAGGCCTTGATGCATAACCCCGAAGAAACCCGCAAGCAATTGCGCCTGCTGCACAATCTGGGCGTACGAGTGGCACTGGATGACTTCGGGGCTGGACCGTGCTCCCTGTCGCACTTGCGCGACCTGGAGCTGGATACCCTCAAGCTCGACCGGCATTTGATCGCCCGGTTGCCGGAGTCGGTACGGGATGCGGCGCTGGTGCGCAGTGTGATCGAACTGTGCAAACAGTTCGGGATGCTGGTGATTGCCGAAGGGGTGGAAACCGTCGCGCAGTATGAATGGCTGCAGGCCAACGGCTGTGAATATGTGCAAGGCTTTCTGGTGGCCCGGCCGATGATGGCCGAAGACACCGGGGTCTTTGTCCAGCCGTTTGACTGGAGCGCGCTGTTCCGCTGAATTCGCTACACTGGCGACCTTTTAGTGACGTGTATTGCCGCCCCGATGACCGTGTTGAAATATCTCCAGGCTTATCCCGCTACCTTGCAGGATCAGGTGCGCCAGCTGATCGCCGACGGTCGGCTGGGCGATTACCTGAGCCAGCGTTACCCGCAAAAGCATGGGGTGCAGAGCGACAAGGCGCTGTACACCTATGCCCTGGACCTCAAGCAGGAATACCTGCGTAATGCGCCGGCCATCGACAAGGTGCTGTTCGACAACCGCCTGGACCTGACTCATCGCGCGCTCGGCCTGCATACCACGATCTCCAGGGTGCAAGGCGGAAAACTCAAGTCCAAGAAGGAAATCCGCATCGCTTCGCTGTTCAAGGAAGCGCCTTGCGAGTTCCTGAAAATGATCGTGGTGCATGAGCTGGCGCACTTCAAGGAGTCGGACCACAACAAGGCCTTCTACAAACTGTGCGAGCACATGCTGCCGGGTTATCACCAGGTGGAATTTGATGTGCGGGTGTACCTGACGTGGCGGGATCTGTAGGAGCTGCCGCAGGCTGCGACCTTTTAAGGAGCATTGGATGGACGTGAGCAAGACCAAGAGCAGCTTCTACCGCCGGTTGTACGTGGCGTACCTGATCGACAGCGGGCTGGCCAGCAGTGTCCCGGCGCTGACCGAGGTCACCGGCATGCCCCGGCGCACGGCACAGGACACCATCGCGGCGCTGGCGGATCTGGATATCATTTGTGAGTTCGAGCAGGAAGAGGGTGCGCGCAACCATGCGGGGCGCTATCGGATTCGCGAGTGGGGGGCGATTGATCGTGGGTGGATCGAGCGTAATCTGCGGCAGATCAAGGCAGTGCTGGAGTATCCCTGAGATTTGCGGTGCCTGAACTGACGCCATCGCGAGCAGGCTCGCTCCCACAGTTGAATTGAGCTGTGAACACGATCCAGTGTGGGAGCGAGCCTGCTCGCGAAAGGGTCTTCAAGGACGACGCATCCCAATGTGTGGAATGCCATCTTCCACATATTCCTCACCTGCCACGACAAAACCATAACGCCCGTAATACCCCTGCAAATGCGCCTGGGCCGAGAGGTAGACCGGCAGGCCGGGCCAGTATTTCTCGATCTGTTTCAACGCCTGATCCATCAGCTCATGCCCCAGGCCTGCACCGCGTGCCTGCGGGGCAATGATCACCCGCCCGATCACTACATCGCCGCCCTGTGATTGCGGGTCGAGCAGGCGCAGGTAGGCCACCAGCCGGTTACCGTCCCAGGCCATCACGTGGCAGGTGTCGCCTTCCAGGTCCTGGCCATCAATATCCTGGTAAACGCATTTTTGTTCGACGACGAACACTTCTGCACGCAGCTGTAAAATGGCGTACAGCTGCTCCTTGCCCAGGTCGCTGTGGTGTTTGCAGATCCAATCGACTGTCATGTTTTGATTCCCTGAAAACGTCGTTCCGATACTAAGCGCAGTCACGCCAGAAGTCTTTATGGCGGAAGAATCTGTGACATAGGCCAAAATGCCATCATTCATTTCTCGCGCGGATGTCTTCTTTGTGTAATCTGGATCGAAGCGCTGTGCTGTGGCTTCGATGAGCTAATGTTTCGTACCCGGGTCTTGTCAGTACGAGGCCTTGGGGTTCTGGCTGAAAACACGTTGGGCAATCCGCCCGCTAAGGATTTTCTGGCATGCCGCGATTGCATCGAGCTTTTGCCTTGATTGGATTGCTGTTGCTGGTTCAGGGAGCAGCGGCAGAAAAACTGCGGTTGGTCGCTGATGCCTGGCCCCCCTTTACCGATTCCACGCTCGTCAACGGTGGTTTGGCCACGGATATTGTCAGTACCGCGCTCGCCAGGGCCGGCTATGCCAGTGAGTTTGAACAAGTGCCCTGGGCGCGGGCCTTGATGGGTGTGGGCGAGGGCCGCTACGACGTGCTGGTCAACGCCTGGTACAACGACGAACGTACAAAACTCGGCCAGTTTTCTGGCGAATACCTGCTCAATCGCGTACGGTTTCTCAAGCGTAAAGACGCGCCCATCGAGTTCAACGACCTGCAGCAATTGCACACATATCCGATTGCCATCGTGCGCGGTTACGCCTATTCGCCCGCGTTCGACAACGACGACTCATTGCAGAAAATCCCGGTGCACAGCTTCGCCATGGCAGTGCGCATGGTCGCGGCCGGCCGGGTCAAGCTGACGCTGGAAGATGAATTCGTCGCCCGCTACTACCTGGCCCGTGAGTCACCCAAACTGCGAAACGCCGTGGAGTTCCTGCCCAAGGCATTGAGCGAGAACAGCCTGCATATCATGGTCAGCCTGAAGAATCCCGAGCATGCACGGATCGTCACCGGTTTCGACCGGGAGATCGCGGCGATGAAGGCGGACGGGAGTTATGACAAGTTGATGAGGCAGCATGGGATGTAAGTGAGTTGATCCAGATTTTTTGCTGTTACTGATGGCCTCWTCGCGAGCAGGCTCGCTCCCACAGTAGATCTTCAGTCGACACAAGTTTTATGAACACCAGAGCCCCTGTGGGAGCGAGCCTGCTCGCGAWGAGGCCCGCTCAGACACCACAGATCTCAATCCTCACTCGTATCCTTGATCAGATGCGCCGCCAACGTCCTCAGCGGGCCCAACTGCCGACAAATCAGCGCCAGTTGCGTCTGCACCAACCGCTGCCCCTCATCGATTTCATCGGGCATCTGTTCCAGCTCATTGGCCAGAGCTTCTTCCTCATCGCTTTGAATCGCAATTGAGGATTTGCTCGCCAGCCCATGGGCGATTTCGTCGATGCTCGCAGCCAGTTTCACCCCGGCTCCGTCGATCAAATGTTCATGCACGTCCGCCGGCAGTTGGGTTTCCCGGTGTGCGCCCAGGCCTGACAGATAGCTCAGTAGCGTGTGCGACAGCACCAGGAAGCGGAATCCGACATCCGCTTCCTTACGGAAATGCCCAGGCTCCATCAGCATATTGGCCAGTGTGGTCGACAGCGCCGCGTCGGCGTTGTGCGCATTACGGCGGGCCAGGCGGTAAGCCAGGTCGTCGCTTTTGCCCGCAGCGTATTGCTGCATGATCTGACGCAAGTAAATGCTGTTGCAGGCCAGGGTGTTGGCCAGCACTTTGTTCAGGCGTCGGCCCTGCCAGTCCGGCAGGAACAGGAACACCGCCAGCCCGGCGATCAGGCTGCCGAGCAAGGTATCGAACAACCGGGGCAGGAACAGTCCGTACCCGTCACCCACCTGGTTGAAGCAGAACAGCACCATCAGGGTGATCGCTGCCGTCGCCAGGGTGTAGCGGGTGGTGCGGTTGGTAAAGAACACCACTCCGGCGGCGATGGCGAAACACGACTGGATCAGCGGGTTCGGGAACAGGTCGAACAGCGCCCAGGCCAGGGTCAGGCCGATGGCGGTGCCGATGATCCGTTGACCGAGTTTGCGGCGGGTGGCGCCGTAGTTCGGTTGGCAGACGAACAGCGTCGTGAGGATGATCCAGTAGCCTTGGGACGGGTGAATCAAATGCACCATGGCATAGCCAATGCTCAAGGCCAGGGGCAATCGCAGGGCATGGCGGAACAGCAGCGAGGTTGGCGTCAGCTGCGTGCGCAAGCGAAGCCACACGTCCTTGAGGCTGCGCGGCGAACGGTCGAGCAAGCTGCTGTCGGTGGCGTCGGCCAGGGCGTCGGGGTTGCTGGCATCGCTGAGCAAGCGGTCGAGAGTGCCAAGGTTGGCAGCCAGTGCCCGTAGTGAACGCAGCAAGCCGCGCCAGGCCGGGTTGCTCTGGATGCGCAGGTGTTCGAGAGAAGCATCCAGGTCGCTCAGGGCCTCGGCGAAACTGGCGTCATAGGTGAACGGCTGGCGCATCTGGAACGATTCGGCCAGGGCCCGGCAGGCCTTGCCTTGCTGACGCAGCAGGCGTTGGCAGCGGAACAGCACGTCGCTGYGGAAAAACGCTTCTGCGAGTGCGTTGTACGGATAGTGTGAAGAGCTGGCGCGCTCGTGAATGTCCTGGGCGAGGAAGTACAGCTTCAGGTAGCGGCTGACTTTCGACCCCGGGCGACCGTTACCGACCCGGTGCAGGATGATTTCCTTGGCAGCGTTCAATGCCGCCACCACCCGACCGTTCTGCTGGGCCAGCTCCAGGCGCCGTGCTTCCACGTCCATTTGCCGGATCGGCTCGAACAGCAAGGATTTCAGCTTCAGGTAAAAGCCCAGTTCGCGGAACAGGCGCGCCAGGCTCTGCTGCACCGGCTGATTGGAAAACAGCGCCTGCCACAACACCGAGAGCAGACCATACCAGGCGGCACCGGCCACCAGCAGTACCGGCTCGTGCCAGACATCGATGACCGCGCCGCCGCGCTGGTCCACGCCGATCATGGTGTAGACCGACAGAATCAGTGTCGCCGAGGCAATCGCGCCATAGCGTTCGCCGAGGGCGCCGAGCATGGTCAGGCAGAAGGCGGCCAGGGCGAAGGCGATGATAAACAGCCAAGGGTAGGGGAAGAGCAGTTCGACGGACAGGGCGGCGACAGCGAAACACACCAGCGTCACGGCCAGCGCGTTGAGGCGGCCCTGCCAACTGTCGTCGGTTTCGGCCAGGGCACTGGCGATAATCCCCAGGAACAACGGGATCAGCAGGCCCATTTCATCCTGATACCAACACAGCGCCATGGTGCCGGTCAGGGCAATGAATACCCGCACGCTGTAGCTGRATTTATCCAGCGCCCAAAGGCGCCGCAGAGTCTGGCGGAACGAAGTCGATGACATGAAATGCGAAGGCCTTCCGAGGCAATGACGCTAAATTGAGCCACTAATGACGCCGACGCAATGGCGTCGATCACATCAGACAGCAAAATCTGTTCCTTGTCAGGCACTACAAACCCCTGTGGGAGCGAGCTTGCTCGCGATAGCGGCCTGTCAGTCAACATCTCTGTTGAATGTTATGGCCTCATCGCGAGCAAGCTCGCTCCCACAGGGATTGTGTGGATTTTTGAATCAGACGTACTGCGCAGCGGCGTAGCCCGAAGCCCACGCCCACTGGAAGTTGAACCCGCCCAGATGCCCGGTCACGTCAAGCACTTCGCCGATGAAGTACAGCCCCGGGCTTTTCAGCGATTCCATGGTCTTGGACGACACTTCATTGGTGTTGACGCCACCCAAGGTCACCTCGGCGGTGCGATAGCCTTCGGTGCCCGCCGGCACGACTTTCCAGCTCGCCAGTTTTTCCGCGATATCGGCCAGTTCCGCGTGGGTGTACTGTTTCATCGGTTTGGACACGAACCAGTTGTCCGCCAACAGATTGGCCATCTTCTTGGTGAAGATTTCCCCGAGCAGGGTTTTCAGCTCGCTGTTGGGACGTTCGGCCTGTTGCTGTTGCAGCCAGTTTGGTACGTCGTGGTCGGGCATCAGGTTGATCTCGACGGTATCGCCGGATTCCCAGAATGACGAAATCTGCAAAATCGCCGGGCCGCTGAGGCCGCGGTGGGTGAACAGGATGTTCTCGCGGAAGCTCTGTTCATTGCAGCTCACCAGGCAATCCACCGACGTACCGGACAGCTCGGTGCACAAGGCCTTGAGCTGGTCGGTGATGGTGAACGGCACGAGACCGGCGCGGGTCGGCAGCAGCTCGTGGCCGAATTGCCTGGCGACCTGGTAGCCGAAACCGGTGGCGCCCAGGGTCGGGATCGACAGGCCGCCAGTGGCGATCACCAGCGATTCGCACGTTATCTGGTCAAGCGATGTGTCCAGCAAATAGCCCGTTTCGAGCTTCTCGATGGTCTGGATCGATGTGTCCAGATGCAGGTTGACGCCGACCTGGTCGCACTCATTCAGGAGCATTTCGAGGATGTCGCTGGATTTGTTATCGCAGAACAACTGGCCGAGTTTTTTCTCGTGGTACGGCACGCCATGCTTGGCCACCATGCCGATGAAATCCCATTGGGTGTAACGGGCCAGGGCGGATTTGCAGAAGTGCGCATTCTGCGAGAGGAAATTGCTCGGCTCTGTGTACATGTTGGTGAAATTGCAGCGACCACCGCCCGACATCAGGATTTTCTTGCCGGCCTTGTTGGCATGGTCGAGCAACAGCACCTTGCGCCCGCGCCCGGCGGCGGTCAGTGCACACATCAACCCTGCGGCGCCAGCGCCAATGATCACGACTTCGGTAGAGCGCAAAACGGTGTCCTCTAAATGTGTCACCACAAAAACTATTGTGGGAGCGAGCTTGCTCGCGATGAGGTCGGCACATTCAACATAGATGTTGTCTGACAGTCCGCCATCGCGAGCAAGCTCGCTCCCACAGGGATATGCGTCGTTCTTACAGGATACGAACGCGCAACGCACGGCCCTTGATCTTGCCGTCGTTCAGGCGCTGCAAGGCCTGCTTGGCGACGCCGCGCTCCACGGCCACATAGGCCTGGAAGTCGAAAATCGCGATCTTGCCGACCTGGGCACCGGGGATACCGGCGTCACCGGTCAGTGCGCCAAGAATGTCGCCCGGGCGAACCTTGTCCTTGCGGCCGGCAGCGATGCACAGGGTGCTCATCTGCGGCAGCAGCGGGCCACCACCCTTGGAGGTGAGGTTGTCCACCTGATCCCAGGTCAGCGGCGTCTTCTGCAATTGCTCGATGGCTTGTGCGCGCTGTGCTTCGGACGGCGCGACAAGGCTGATCGCGAGGCCTTTCTCACCGGCACGACCGGTACGGCCGACACGGTGGATGTGGATTTCCGAATCACGGGCCAATTCGACGTTGATCACCATGTCCAGGGAATCGATATCGAGGCCGCGCGCGGCCACGTCGGTCGCCACCAGCACCGAAGTACTGCGGTTGGCGAACATCGCCAGTACCTGGTCGCGGTCACGCTGTTCCAGATCGCCGTGCAGGCCGACGGCGGAAATGCCTTTGGCGGTCAGGTGGTCGACGGTTTCCTGAACCTGCTGCTTGGTGTAGCAGAAGGCCACGCAGGAGGCCGGGCGGAAGTGGCCAAGGACCTTGGTCACCGCACTCATGCGGTCGTCCGGGGAAATCTCGTAGAAGCGCTGCTCGATCTGCGTGTCGTCGTGGAACGCCTCGGCCTTCACTTGCTGCGGGTTACGCATGAACTTCGAGGCCAACTGCTTGATGCCTACCGGGTAGGTGGCGGAGAACAGCAGGGTCTGGCGACGCTCCGGGGCCTGCATGATGATTTCTTCGATGGAATCGTAGAAACCCATGTCGAGCATGCGGTCGGCTTCGTCGAGGATCAGGGTGTTGAGGCCGTGGAGTACCAGCGAGCCCTTGCGCAGGTGCTGCTGAATACGGCCCGGGGTGCCGACGATGATGTGCGCGCCGTGTTCCAGCGAAGCGATCTGCGGGCCGAGGGACACGCCGCCGCACAGGGTCAGGACCTTGATGTTGTCTTCGGCACGGGCCAGGCGACGGATTTCCTTGGCGACCTGGTCAGCCAGCTCGCGGGTCGGGCACAGGATCAGCGCCTGGCAACCGAAGTAACGCGGATTGATCGGGTTCAGCAGGCCGATGCCAAAGGCAGCGGTCTTGCCGCTGCCGGTCTTGGCCTGGGCGATCAGGTCCATCCCCTTGAGGATCACCGGCAAGCTTTGCGCCTGGATCGGCGTCATCTGGGCATAACCGAGGGAGTCGAGGTTAGCCAGCATGGCGGCGGACAGCGGCAAAGTATTAAATTCGGTGGCGATGGTGGTCACGGGACTGGCCTGCAAAACAAAATGTCGCGCAGTGTACCAGTCCGATGGCCATTCGCCCTAAGGTTCGATGTGCTCTTCCGGACGCTTGACGCGCCGTCCGTCTTCCCGGGAGAGCTGGGAAAAGATCGTTGCAGCCAGCATTGCCATGATTCCAACCGTCACGAACGTTAGTTGAAAGGCGCCCAAAACCGTCTCCACGCCGTCATTGCCGATCTCCGCCGTAAAGCCACCGAGCAATGCACCCGCGCAGGCCACGCCCAGGCTCAGGGACAATTGCGCGACCACCGACAGCAGGCTGTTGCCGCTGCTGGCGCTGGCGTCGTCGAGGTCGATCAGGGTCACGGTGTTCATCGCGGTGAACTGCAAGGAGTTGATCGCCCCGAGGATCGCCAGCAGGCACAGCAGCAGCCAGTACGGCGTCTGCTCACTGACCAGACCCATGCTCGCCAGCATGATCCCCAGCGCCAGGGTGTTGCCGGTGAGCACGATGCGATAACCCAAACGCTCGATCAGCGGCCGCGCGACCCACTTGGCGATCATCGCCGCCGCCGCCAGCGGCAACATGCTCATCCCGGCCTGGGATGGCGAATAGCCCAGCGCCACTTGCAACAGCAACGGCACCAGAAAGGGCAGGGCGCCGCTGCCGAGGCGGGCGAACAGGTTGCCGAGAATGCCCACGGCAAAGGTCCGGGTCTTGAACAGCGACGGCGCGAACAGCGGGTTGTCGATATGCCCGGCGCGCAGCCAGTACGCCGCCAGGCACGCCATGCCGCCGAACAGCAGCAACATCACCCGCAAATGCGGCAGGTGCAGTTCGCCCAGGCCTTCCATGGCGATGGTGATCAGAATCATCGCCGCGCCGAACAGCACGAAACCCAGGCTATCGAAACGGGTGCGCTCGGTGCCGCGAAGGTCGGGGATGAATTTCCACACGGCGTAGCAACCGACCAGACCCACTGGCAGGTTGATCAGGAAGATCCAGTGCCAGGTCAGGTATTGCACCATCCAGCCGCCCATGGTCGGGCCGATCAAGGGGCCGAGCAGCCCGGGAATGGTGATGAAGCCCATGATCCGCACCAGTTCCGAACGCGGGTAGGCGCGCAACACCACCAGCCGCCCGACCGGCAGCATCAACGCGCCGCCCAGGCCCTGGATCACCCGGGCACCGATCAGCATGCTCAGGCTGCTCGACAATGCGCAGAGCAGCGAGCCGAAGCTGAACAACAGAATCGCACTGAAAAAGATCTTTCGGGTGCCGAAGCGATCGGCGATCCAGCCCGAAGCCGGGATCAGCAAGGCGACGGTGAGCATGTAAGCGATGATCACACCCTGCATGCGTAATGGGTCTTCGGCCAAGTCGCGGGCCATGGCTGGCAGGGCAGTGTTGAGAATCGTCCCGTCGAGGGACTGCATGAAGAAGGCGATTGCGACGACCCACGGCACCCAACGGGCGGTGACAGCGTCGAGAGGT
This sequence comes from Pseudomonas sp. P4_C3, assembly GCF_056402075.1. Taxonomy (NCBI): domain Bacteria; kingdom Pseudomonadati; phylum Pseudomonadota; class Gammaproteobacteria; order Pseudomonadales; family Pseudomonadaceae; genus Pseudomonas; species Pseudomonas sp. P4_C3. Next base: position 13,783 of record NZ_JBFUIC010000005.1, on the reverse strand, counting down.
GGGCGGTTGGGCATGGGACCTCTTGTCAGTGTGAGCTTTACTCCGTTCCTGTAGGAGCGAGCTTGCTCGCGATGAATGTGAAGGCGATGCATTTTTCCAGGCAGCACGCGTCATCGTTCACGACCATCGCGAGCAAGCTCGCTCCTACAGGGGCATGCGTGTTTACAGTGTCAACGTTAGTCGGCTGACCAACGCCCCCGGCAACAACGCCGAAGCCGTCGCCCGCTGGCTATAGGTACTCGCCGACAACAGCAACTCCCGCTCCTCGGTCAACGCTTCCAGCTGCGAACCAAGCAGGCTGAAGGCGCTGTCATCGAAGCGCATGGTGCTGACCGGTGCCTGGATCTCGCCGTTCTCGACCCAGAACGTGGCAAAGCGGGTCATGCCGGTCAGGCGTGCGGCCGGTTGATCCGAGAAGTTCAGGTACCACAGGTTGCTGATGTACAGCCCTGTGCCCAGTTGCTTGAGGATCTCCGCGTCAGGCAATGCCCCGGCTTTCATGTTCAGCGCACTCGGTGATTCACCGCCGCTGGCGCCGTTGGCGGTCAAACCGTATTCGGCGGCGCTGCGCGAGCTGACCAGCTGTGCCCCGGCCTTGCCATCGACGATCAACCCCAGATCGCTGCGCGGATAACCCTCATCGGAAAACGCCGGGCTCAGCGAGCCGCTGACTTTTTCATCCAGCGAGATCAGCGGGCTGAACGCGCTGTCGCCACCGTAGAGCTTTTGCAGCGGGCTGCTTTTGCTGGCAATCGACTGTGCCGAGAAACCACCCCAGCACAGCATGCCCATGATTTCTTCCAGCGCCGCCGGTGCCAGGTAAGCGCGGTATTTGCCGGGCGCCAAAGTGCGTAGCGGCCGACCCAGAAACTCAAGCTGCTCGCGGGCTTGCTGGAAGCGTTTGGCAAAGCCTTCGCTGCTCCAGTCGTGCCCGGCGTAGCTGGCTTTCACGGCCTGGCCGTTCTCGTGGAACAGGCTGAAGTCGAAGTTGAAACTGTTGGCCTGATGCCAGCCGAAGGCGCCCGAAGAGCTGGCAAAGCCACGACTGATCGGGCCGGCAGCGTAGAAACCGACAAGATCCAGACCTTCGGCGGCCTGGGTGATTTGCGCGACCACCTGCTCGGTGTCCGGCAGCGGATGCGACTGTACGTTGTTGCTCTGCCAGCCGTTGTGGTTGAGCAGCAGGTACGGGTCCGGAGGCAATAGCGGCAGGGTTTCACGCAACTGTTGCAGACCTTCGCTCAGGCGCTGCGCATCCACCTGCGGATCGCCTGCCAGGGTGATGTGCAGGTCGGCATGCCGGCCTTCGTTGATCAGTTTCAGGCCGATACTCGCCTGCTGCACCTGACCGGCCTGACGCACCTTGGCGTGGTTGAAACGCACGAAGGCCGACGACTCGGCGGCGTAGCTGAGGGTGAACTGCTCGGGCTCGTGAAGCGCTGCACGCAGGCTGTTGACCAGCGCCCTGAACGACGCGGACTGGCTGTTTGAAGGATTCATCAGGCGTCTCCTCCGAATACATCAACGTTGCTGAACACACAGGCCGGTGACGCGTGGCCGACGCGGATCACCTGGTTCGGTTCGCCCTTGCCGCAGTTCGGTGTGCCGAGGACCTTGAGGGTACTGGCATCGCCGACGGCGCTGAGGCTTTTCCAGAACTGCGCGGAGATGCCCCTGTAATTGGGATTCTTCACCACGCCCTTGAGTTCGCCGTTTTCGATCAGTTGGCCCCATTCGCAGCCGAACTGGAATTTGTTGCGCGCATCGTCGATCGACCAGGAACGGTTGGTCGACATCAGCACGCCGTGTTCGATACCGCCGATCAGCTGTTCGATGGACTGATCACCGGGCTCGATGTTGAGGTTGGCCATGCGGTCGATCGGCGGGCGGTTCCAGCCGCAGGCGCGGCTGTTGGCGACGCCGTCCATGCCGGCCCGGAATTGCGACAGCGCACCACCCAGCGGGCGCAGCAACAGGCCTTCACGGATCAGGAACTGTTTGCTGGCGGGCGTGCCGTCGTCGTCATGGCCGTAGCTGGCGAGCTCCTCGGGGACGTCCGGGTCGAAGGTCACGTTGAGCAGGCCGGAACCGTATTGCAGGCGGCCGAAATCGCAGGCTTTGACGAAACTGGTGCCGGCGTAGTTGCGCTCGTCACCGAGGATGCGGTCCAGCTCCAGCGGGTGGCCGATGGACTCGTGGATTTGCAGCATCATCTGGTCGGGCATCAGCAGCAGGTCGCGCTTGCCTTGCGGGGTGTTCGGTGCCAGGAGCAATTGCAGGGCCTGATCGGCCACCTGGGCACCGGCACCGATCAGGCCGCAGCGGCTGATGACGTCCGCCGCGCCTTGCTGGCCGAAGTTCTCGCGGCCCAGGCTGCGGGTCTGGCTGTCGTTACCATCGTAGGCCGTGACGTCCAGGCCGGGGTAGACAAAGCGTTGGGCCTGGCGCAGTTCGGCACCGGCGCTGTTGAGGTAGATCTGCTCGACGTGGGTGATGCCGAGGCTGACCTGCCAGTTCACCAGGCGCTCGTCCTTGGGTACGGCGGCCGACTCGGTGCCAAGCAGTTGGTAGCAGTCGCTCAGGGACGGGAACGCCTGGTCGAGGTTGGGCGAAAAATAATCGGCGCGGTCGCTGGAAACAGCCTGCTCGCGCAGGTCCAGCAAGGCGTGGGGCTTGAGTCGACGGGCCTGGAGTTCGGCGCGTTCGAGGGCAGCTTGCAGGCCCTGTTGCGACAGGTCGTTGGTGGCCGCATAGGCCTCGACGCCATTGACCCGCACGGTCAGCATCGCCCCTTCGTCACGGCTCAGGCTTGGCGGTTCGGCGACGTTCTTGCGCACCGACAGGTACTGCCCGGATTCGCGCACATAACGCAGGGAAAAGAATTCAGCACCCGTGCGCAAGGCAGCGAAGCGCTGCTTGAGCTGGGGGTAGAAATCGAACATTCGTGAACCTCCTGGGTATGGAGTGGCGGTGGAGCGGTGCTGCGAGGGGAGGGGTGAAACGATTGCGTGGCGCTAGATTAGGCCTGCGAGGGGGGAGGATCAAGTTTGGATCTGTGGAGGAGGGATTACTGGGAGCTGTGTGTTGTTTGTTCGGGCGCCATCGTCGGAACGCCGCCCGGAGCAAGCTCGCTCCCACAGGGGGCTCGGTTGGATCACAAATCTGCAATCCAACCCGAAACCTGTGGGAGCGAGCTTGCTCGCGATAGGTTCGACGCGGTTTGTCGCCTTATGCAGTCTGGCTCAATTCCCGCACCGGCTTGCCCTTCACCGGCGCTTCACCCGCCACATAGTAAGTGGCGGTGCTGCGCGGCAACGGCTTGCGGCCACGGATCTTGTCGGCGATTTTCTCGGCCATCATGATCGTTGGTGCATTCAGGTTGCCGGTGGTGATGATCGGCATGATCGACGCATCGACCACACGCAAGCCTTGCATGCCATGCACGCGACCTTCGCCATCGACCACGGCCATTTCGTCGGTGCCCATCTTGCAGGAGCAGGACGGGTGGAACGCGGTTTCGGCGTGCTCGCGGATGAACTTGTCCAGTTGCTCATCGCTCTGCACGTCGATGCCCGGGCTGATCTCGCGACCACGGAAGGCGTCCAGTGCAGGCTGCTGCATGATTTCACGGGTCAGGCGGATGCCGTCGCGGAATTCTTGCCAGTCCTGTTCGGTGGCCATGTAGTTGAACAGGATGCTCGGGTGCTGGCGCGGGTCCTTGGACTTGGCCTGGATGCGACCGCGGCTTGGCGAACGCATGGAGCCCATGTGCGCCTGGAAGCCGTGCTCTTTCACACCGTTGCTGCCGTTGTAGTTAATCGCTACCGGCAGGAAGTGGTACTGGATGTTCGGCCATTCGAATTCCGGACGGGTGCGGATGAAACCGCCGGCTTCGAACTGATTGCTGGCGCCGATGCCGGTGCCGTTGAACAGCCATTCGGCACCGATGGCCGGCTGGTTGTGCAAGAGCAGCGACGGGTACAGCGAAACCGGTTGGGTGCAAGCGTATTGCAGGTACAGCTCAAGGTGATCCTGCAGGTTTTCACCGACGCCCGGCAGGTCGTGGACCACCGGAATATCGAGCTTGTTCAGCAACTCGGCCGGGCCGACGCCGGAGCGTTGCAGGATCTGCGGCGAAGCGATGGCGCCGGAGCACAGCAGCACTTCCTTGCGCGCCTTGACCTCAACGCGCTCTTCTGCGGCACCGACCAGGTAACGCACGCCGACTGCACGCTTGCCTTCGAACAGGATCTTGTCAGTCAGGGCGTGGGTGACGATGGTCAGGGTTGAACGTTTCTTGGCCACGTCCAGGTAGCCGCGGGCGGTGGAGGCACGACGACCCTCCGGCGTCACGGTGCGGTCCATCGGGCCGAAGCCTTCCTGCTGGTATCCGTTCAAGTCTTCGGTACGCGGGTAACCGGCCTGCACGCCGGCTTCAACCATGGCGTGGAACAGCGGGTTGTTGCCGGCTTTCGGCGTGGTCACGCTGACCGGGCCGTCGCCACCGTGGTAGTCGTTCGGGCCGATGTCGCGGGTTTCCGCTTTACGGAAGTACGGCAGGCAGTCCAGGTACGACCAGTCCTCAAGGCCTGGCAGTTTCGCCCAGCCGTCGTAGTCCATGGCGTTGCCGCGGATGTAGCACATGCCGTTGATCAGCGAAGAGCCACCCAGGCCCTTGCCGCGACCGCACTCCATGCGACGACCGTCCATATGTGGCTCAGGATCGGTTTCGTAGGCCCAGTTGTAGCGACGGCCTTGCAGCGGGAACGCCAGGGCGGCCGGCATTTGCGTGCGGAAGTCCWAGCGGTAGTCCGGGCCGCCCGCTTCGAGCAGCAGGACGGTGACGCCTGCGTCTTCGGTCAGACGGGTCGCCAGGGTGTTACCGGCCGAGCCGGCACCGATGATGATGTAGTCGAATTCTTGGGACATTGAATGCACCCTCTTTGATGTGGGTCAGGTCGAGCCTCGATGAGTGCTGCGCACTCAATCGCGAGCAAGCTCGCTCCTACAAGGGATCGGGGCTCCCACAGGTTTGGCGAACGACGCCAAACCTGTGGGAGCGGGCTTGCCCGCGAAGAGGCCCTCGCAGGCAATACAAGACTCGGGTCTTAGAACACCGAGACGTAATCGCCCAGCTCGACCTGTACCGATTTGATGCGGGTGAAATTGTTCAGCGAGCTGATGCCGTTCTCACGGCCGACACCCGACTGCTTATAGCCGCCAACCGGCATCTTCGCGTCGGACTCGCCCCAGGCGTTGATCCAGCAGATACCGGCTTCCAGTTGATGAATCACGCGGTGGGCGCGGTTCAGGTCCTTGGTGACGATACCGGCGGCCAGGCCGAAGTCGGTGTCGTTGGCGCGCCGGATCACTTCTTCTTCGGTTTCGTAGGTGAGGATCGCCATCACCGGGCCAAAGATTTCTTCACGGACGATGGTCATGTCGTCGGTGCAGTCGGTGAACACGGTCGGGGCCACGAAGGCACCTTTGGCGAATTCGCCGTCGGTCAGACGCTCGCCGCCGCACAGGACGCGGGCGCCTTCTTCCTTGCCCTTGGCGATGTAGCCCAGCACGCTTTCCATGTGCGCAAAGCTGACCAGCGGACCGAAGTTGGTGTTTTCGTCTTGCGGGTTGCCGATGCGGATGCGTGCAACGCGCTCAACGATCTTGGCTTCGAAAGCGGCTTTCAGGTGGGCCGGTACGAACACGCGAGTGCCGTTGGTGCAGACCTGGCCAGAGCTGTAGAAGTTGGCCATCATCGCGGTGTCGGCGGCGCGATCGAGGTCGGCGTCGTCGCAGATGATCAGCGGCGACTTGCCGCCCAGTTCCATGGTCACGTCCTTGAGCGACGAGGCCGAAGCGCTGGCCATGACTTTCTTGCCGGTGTCGGTGCCGCCGGTGAACGAGACTTTCTCGATGCGCGGGTGTTCGGTCAGCCAGGTGCCGACTTCGCGGCCGCTGCCAGTCAGGACGTTGAACACGCCGTTTGGCACGCCGGCTTCGGTGTAGATCTCGGCCAGTTTCAGGGTGGTCAGCGAGGTGACTTCACTTGGCTTGAAGATCATCGCGTTACCGGCCGCCAGGGCAGGTGCGGATTTCCACAGGGCGATCTGGATCGGGTAGTTCCACGCGCCGATACCGGCCACGATGCCCAGCGGCTCGCGACGGGTGTAGACGAACGAAGTGGTGCGCAGCGGAATCTGCTCGCCTTCGATGGCCGGTACCAGGCCTGCGTAGTACTCCAGCACGTCAGCGCCGGTGACGATGTCGACGTAGCGGGTTTCGGAGTAGGCCTTGCCGGTGTCCAGGGTTTCCAGGGCGGCCAGTTCGTCGTTGCGCTCGCGCAGGATTTCCACGGCGCGACGCAGGATGCGCGAACGCTCCATGGCGGTCATCGCGGCCCAGATTTTCTGGCCCTTTTCGGCGCTGACCACAGCGCGCTCGACGTCTTCCTTGGTCGCACGTTGTACTTTTGCGAGGACTTCACCGTTAGCCGGGTTGATGGCTTCGAAAGTGGCGTCGCTGCTGGCGTCGCTGTACGCACCATCGATGTAGAGTTTTTGCAGTTCGAAACGGGCCATAAAGTCCTCGCAAGAGCATTAAGTGGTTGGCACGGTCCGGTGGTTGAGCGTTTATGTGTGCTCTAACTCACCCGCTTGGCCAGTTGGATATCCATGTATTCGTAAGCAATCTGTTGCGCCTGCCCGGTGTCGAAAGCATCTCCCGACAGCGCGCCGCGCAACCACAAGCCGTCGATCAACGCTGCCAGGCCTCGGGCGGCGCTGCGCGCATCATTGAGCGGCAGCACGCGGCGGAACTGGCAGCACAGGTTGGAATACAGACGGTGATCGTTGATCCGCTGCAACCTGTGCAAAGACGGCTGGTGCATGCTGGTGGCCCAGAAGGCCAGCCAGGTTTTCATTGCCGGGCCATTGACCTGGCTAGCATCGAAGTTGCCCTCGATGATCACCTGCAGATGCGCCCTCGGGCTGTCATCTTTCAGCGCCTGTCGGCGCAGGGTGACGTTCTCGCTGAGGACGGTCATCAGGTACCCCATGGTGGCGGCAATCAGGCCGTTCTTGTCCTGAAAGTAGTGACTGATGATGCCATTCGAGACACCGGCCAAACGGGCGATCAGCGCAATGCTGGCGTCCCCCATGCCGACCTGATCGACGGCCTGCAAAGTGGCTTCGATCAATTGCTGGCGGCGGATGGGTTGCATACCGACCTTGGGCATCTTGCACATCTCCTTAGGCCTTCCGGTGGGCGTAGAACGGCTACCGGGTTGAGGCCAGTCTATTTTGTTTTGATTGAACGTTCAATCAACAAAGAATAAGATCTGCGACAAATCGTCGCTGCCTACAGATTTTTCCTACATGTAGCGGCGGAAAAAACGACTTCCGAAACTGCTCGAAACCTACGCGCTGCGGCGCTCCAGGGGTTTCGGGCTTTTTTCGGGCTGTCTTTATATCACCCGCCGGTCGGCTGCCCACTAACCGATTGGTCGGGTAACTCGTTTGTCTTGCGTTCTTCTCTCGCACTGCCCGGAGCATCTGTGCCATGAGTTCTGCCTCGCTAATAAAGACCCCACCCGAGAAGGTGACGGTCAACGGTTGGGTGTTCTACACCTCTACCGCGTTGATTCTGTTGTTGACCGCCATTCTGATCATCGCCCCGCAAGAGGCCGGCAGAATGCTGGGTACGGCGCAAGCCTGGTTGTCCCGCAGCTTCGGCTGGTACTACATGGTGGTGATTGCCGCCTACCTGATTTTTGTCGTCGGCCTGGCGTTTTCGTCCTACGGCAAACTCAAGCTCGGCAGCAAGGACGATACCCCGGACTTCAGCTACGGCGCCTGGGCGGGGATGCTGTTCTCGTCGGGTATCGGCATCTCGTTGCTGTACTTCGGCGCGTCGGAGCCGCTGGATCACTACTTCAACCCGCCGGAAGGCGTGGCCGGCAGCAACCTTGCCGCCCGTCAGGCCGTGCAGCTGACATTCCTGCACTGGGGCCTGCACGGCTGGGCGATTTACGCATTGGTCGGTCTGGCCGTTGCCTACTTTGCCTACCGGCATAACCAGCCGCTGGCGTTGCGTTCGGCGTTGTATCCGCTGGTGGGCGAGCGTTGGGTCAAGGGCGCGGCCGGGCATGCGGTGGACGGCTTCGGCATGTTCGTGACCCTGCTGGGGCTGGTGACGAACCTGGGGATTGGTTCGCTGCAAGTGTCGTCGGGGCTGGAAAACCTGTTCGGCATGGAACACAGCAACACCAACCTGCTGATCGTGATCATCGTGATGAGCACCGTGGCGACCATTGCCGCTGTGTCCGGGGTGGAAAACGGCATCCGTCGCCTGTCCAACCTCAACATCGTTCTGTTCAGTGGCCTGCTGATTTTCGTCCTGTTGTTCGGCCCGACCCTGCACCTGCTCAACGGCTTCGTACAGAACGTCGGTGACTACCTGAACGGCGTGGTGCTGAAGACTTTCGACCTCTATGTGTACGAAGGCGACAGTGAGAAGTCCGACCGCTGGCTGGGCCTGTGGACCCTGTTCTACTGGGCCTGGTGGATTTCCTGGGCGCCATTCGTGGGCATGTTCATCGCGCGTATTTCCCGTGGTCGTACCGTGCGCGAACTGGTCGCCGGCGTGCTGCTGATTCCGCTGGGCTTCACCCTGGCGTGGTTGTCGATCTTCGGTAACTCGGCCCTGGACCTGGTGATGAACCACGGGGCGGTAGAACTCGGGAAGACGGCGCTGGAACAGCCGTCCATGGCGATCTACCAGTTGCTGGAGCATTACCCGGCGTCGAAGGTGGTGATCGGCGTGTCGATCTTCGTTGGTTTCGTGCTGTTCCTGACCCCGGCGGACTCCGGTGCGGTGATGATGGCCAACCTGTCCTGCAAGGGTGGCACCGTCGATGAAGACGCTCCGCACTGGTTGCGGATCTTCTGGTCGGCGGTGATCACCCTGGTGACCATCGGCCTGCTGTTCGCCGGCAACTTCGAAGCCATGCAAACCATGGTGGTGCTGGCCGGTCTGCCGTTCTCGGTGGTGCTGGTGTTCTTCATGTTCGGCTTGCACAAGGCCATGCGCCAGGACGTGCAGATCGAACAGGAGCAAGCGGAACTGGCGGCACGCGGTCGCCGTGGTTTCAGCGAGCGCTTGACCCAGCTGGACCTGCAACCGAGCCAGTCGGTGGTGCAGCGTTTCATGGWCAAGCACGTCAGCCCGGCACTGGAAGATGCCGCCGTGCAAATGCGTGCTCAAGGTCTGCAAGTGCAGACGCTGCTGGGCAAGTCCAAGCGCTGCATGGGCCTGCGCACCGAGATGGAAGAGGGTAATCCGTTTGTCTACGAAGTGAGTCTGGACGGTTACCTGGCCACGCCAACCGAATCGGCTCAGTCCGATGAGGCACGTCAGCGTTACTACCGTGCCGAGGTGTATCTGCACAACGGCAGCCAGGACTACGACTTGATGGGCTTCACCCAGGATCAGATCACCCGTGACGTGCTCGATCAGTTTGAAAGCCATCGGCAGCTCCTTGGCCGGGTTTATAGCTAAGAAGTGAGTGGCGCGGTGTATCAGTTGCACCGCGTCGCCGCTTGAAAAGATCGCAGCCTTCGGCAGCTCCTACGCCGAATGCATTCCCCTGTAGGAGCTGCCGAAGGTTCGGGCCGCGTTCGGACGATCTTTTGATCTTTCTACAAACAAAAACGCCGCGATTCTCTCGCGGCGTTTTTGTGTCTGTTGCCTTATTTACCCCAGGTTCTTGCCGAGCAGTGCGTGATACAGCTCGCTGTCGCCAAGAATCCCCACCACCTTGTTGTTGTCATGCAGCACCAGCTTGTTGCCGGTCTGATAACGAATCTGCAGCGCATCGCGCATGCCGATGTTCGAGTCCACCAGGGTTGGTCGACGACCCAGGCCTTCAACGGCCTGACCCGGTACCCAGTTCTGCAAGTCCAGGGCAGATCCGTTCTGGCGAGCGCCCTTGATGGTGTTGCCTTCGGCCAGGTCCAGCCACGAATCGCCACCCGGATCGAGGCATACCGAACCGTTGATGCGTTTGCAGTTGTCCAGGGTACGCATCAGGCTGCGACCGCACAGTACGTTCAGCGGGTTGGTGTGAGCCACGAAGGTCCGCACGTAGTCGTCCGCAGGGTTGAGGACGATTTCTTCCGGCTTGCTGTACTGGATGATCCGGCCGTCTTTCATGATCGCGATACGGCTGCCGAGTTTCAGCGCTTCATCAAGGTCGTGGCTCACGAAGACGATGGTCTTGTGCAGCTTGCGTTGCAGTTCCAGCAGTTCGTCTTGCAGGCCCTGGCGGATCAGCGGGTCGAGTGCCGAGAACGGTTCGTCCATCAGCAGAATGTCGGCGTCCATCGCCAGTGCGCGGGCCAGGCCCACGCGTTGTTGCATACCACCGGACAGCTCGTTGGGTTTCTTGTTGCGCCACTGGGTCAGGCCCACCAGCTCAAGCTTGTCGTCCACCAGTTTGCGGCGTTCTTTCTCGGGGCRACCCTGCATTTCCAGGCCAAAGCTGATGTTTTCGCGAACGGTCAACCAGGGCATCAGGGCGAACTTCTGGAACACCATCGCAATGCGCTTGGTGCGCATCATTTTCAGTTCTGCCGGCGTGCACGAGGCAATGTCGATCTGCTTGCCTTCGTGCTCGACGAACAGCTTGCCGCGGCTGACGGTGTTGAGGCCGTTGATGCAGCGCAACAGGCTGGACTTGCCGGAGCCGGACAGACCCATCAGTACGCAGATTTCACCTTTTTCGATATCCAGGCTGGCCTTTTCAACGCCGACAATCTGCCCGGTCTTTTTCAGGATCTCGTTGCGGGTCATGCCTTGATCCAGCAGCTTGAGTGCCTCGCGTGGATCCTTGGAGAAGATAACGTCAACGTTATCGAAGCGAATTATGCTCATGCGTCACCCCCTACTTTGGCGTCGGGTTGTTTGCAGATACGGTCGAGCATGATCGCCAGCAGTACGATCGCCAGGCCTGCTTCGAAGCCCAGGGCGATATCAGCGGTGTTCAGTGCGTTGACCACCGGTTTGCCCAGGCCATCGGCGCCCACCAGTGCTGCGATCACCACCATCGACAACGACAGCATGATGCACTGGGTGATACCGGCCGCGATGCTTGGCATGGCGTGGGGCAGTTCGATCCGCGAGAGCAGCTGACGTCGCGAGCAGCCAAAGGCCTTGCCGGCGTCCATCAATTCTTCCGGAACATCGCGGATACCCAGGTAGGTCAGGCGGATGGGCGCGGCAATCGCGAACACCACCGTGGAGATCAGGCCCGGGACCACACCCAGCCCGAAGAGGGTGAGGGTAGGAATGAGGTACACGAAGGTCGGTACGGTCTGCATCAGATCGAGTACCGGACGCATTAAAGTATAGAACATCGGCTTGTGCGCGGCGACGATGCCCAGCGGCACGCCGATGACCACGCAGACCAGGGTGGCGAACAGCACCTGGGCGAGGGTTTCCATGGTCTCCTGCCAGTACCCCAGATTGAGGATCAGCAGAAAGGAGGCAACGACAAACGCGGTCAGACCCCATTTGCGTTGAATGTAGTGTGCCAGTAGTGCGATTAGGCCGATCAGTGCCAGCGGGTTGAACCAGGTCAGCGCAAACGTCACGCCGTGGATCATCGTTTCCAGTGTCACGGCGATTGCGTCGAAGGTGCTGGCGCCGTGTTGCGTCAACCATTCAACGAAGCGCGCGATGTACTGGCCTAGGGGTATTTTCTGATCAATCAGCATGGTAGTGAACGTCCGCATGCAAGGAAATAAACAGCCCGGGCAGGCGAACCTGCCCGGCATAAGCGATTACTGCAGTTTGGCTTTCACGGCCTCCAGGCCAGGTTTACCGTCAATGGTGGTCACGCCAGCGAGCCAGGTATCGAGCACCTGTGGATTCTTTTTCAGCCAGGCCTTGGCGGCCGCGTCAGGCTTCATCTTGTCGTCCAGGATGTTGCCCATCAGTTCACTTTCCATGTCGACGGTGAACTCCAGGTTCTTCAGCAACTGACCAACGTTGCCGCACTCCTGCGCGTAACCCTTGCGGGTGTTGGTCGCCACGGTGGCGGCACCGAAGTCCGGGCCGAAGAAGTCATCACCACCGGTCAGGTATTGAATCTTGAAGCGCTTGTTCATCGGGTGCGGCGCCCAGCCCAGGAACACCACGGCGGTGTCGCGTTTCTGTGCGCGGTCGACCTGCGACAGCATGCCGGCTTCGGAGGATTCGACGACTTTGAAACCGGCGGCCTTCAGGCCGAAGGCATCTTTGTCGATCATGCTCTGGATCAGACGATTGCCGTCGTTGCCAGGCTCGATGCCGTAGATCTTGCCATCGAGCTCTTTCTTGAACTTGGCGATATCGGCGAAGTCATGCAGGCCCTTGTCGTACAGCGCCTGAGGGACGGCGAGGGTGTACTTGGCGCCCTTGAGGTTGGTGCGCAAGGTTTCCACGGTGCCGGCATCGCGGTAGGCCTTGATGTCGTTTTCCATGGTCGGCATCCAGTTGCCCAGGAACACGTCCATGTTCTTGCCGTCGGCCAGGGACTTGTAGGTCACGGGTACGGAAATCATGGTGGTCTTGGTCTTGTAGCCGAGGGCGTTGAGCACGACGCTGGTGGTCGCGGTAGTTGCGGTGATGTCGGTCCAGCCGACATCGGAGAAGTTTACGGTACTGCATTGTGCCGGTTCTGCGGCTTGCGCCAGAACCGGCAGACTAAGCATGGCGGCCAACAACAACGACGGGGAACCTTTCATGGATGGACTCCTTGGTGTTTTTTTTGGCAGTGTTCCGACTGGACCACCGCACTTATAGGTTGCGGTTGGATGGCGTTCTGGAGACAGCTCTACCACGTCGCCTTGCAATCGAGTCGATATGATCATGTACCAGTGAAAATCTGACGCCTACAGGGTGCGTCGTATCCAGTACAGGGATGGTCGCATCCAGTGTCGGTGACGTCGTTTACAGATTTTTTCAGCCCGATTTTCCCCTCTGAACCGCAAAAAAACGGCGAAAACACAGCGTAAAAGACACGCGGCGCTGGTGGGCATGAGTGCGTCGGTTAGAGACGTCGAACAACTGGATAAAAGCTTGATGATGCGGTCATCCCGGCGGATTGCAGCTTGAGCGTAGCAGCTCCGTCACCGTGCGCTTTCGCGTGCGCAGTGGGCCTATCCAGGAGTTCGGCAGTAATGGCTATCAGTGTTTTCGACCTGTTCAAAATCGGCATCGGCCCTTCCAGTTCACACACCGTAGGGCCCATGCGGGCGGCGGCGTTGTTTGTGCAGGGCTTGCGCGAGCGCGGGCTGCTTGAGCAGGTGCGACGTGTTGAAGTCCAGCTGTTCGGCTCGTTGTCGGCCACCGGTATCGGCCACGGCAGTGACAACGCGGTGATCATGGGCCTGATGGGCGAGTGGCCGGATGCGATCGATCCGTCGCAAATCGGCATACGTATTCAGGCCCTTCGCGAGACCGATACGCTGCTGCTCGACAGTCGCTTGCCGGTGCCCTTCATCTGGGCCCGGGACATGCGCCTGATCGACGAGAACCTGCCATTCCACCCCAACGCCATGACCCTGATTGTCGAGGGCGTTGACGGCGAGTTGCATCGCGACACCTACTATTCGGTCGGCGGCGGTTTTGTCGTCGATGAGGCACAGGCCTCCAGCGGTGTCGTCGACCTCGACCGCACCGTGTTGCCATATGACTTTTCCAGCGCTGCCGAGCTGCTGGAACTGTGTAAAAAACATAACCC